>JADLAH010000247.1 GCA_020848315.1 Chitinophagales bacterium
CTGTTACAGCATTAGCACAACGAAAAGATGAAACTAAAAACCCACTGACAGGAATCTGGAAATTTACACAGCAAAGTGTAATGAGTACCGACCGTGAACTATCCGGATTCTTCCCCGTGTACAAGACGGAATATTTTGTGCTTTCTCACGACGAGAAGTTCAAACATGTATTTCTGGATGAAGAAGGCAACGTTGTAAAAGTGCTGGAAGGAAAATGGGAAGACGGCGGAAACACCTTGCATATCAGGTATTCCGGCATTAAATACAAGTTTTCCACCAACTACTTTTTTATCGGAGATGAACTGATTTTGGGCGATGATTTCAAGTATATCACCTTTACGAAACAGCAGGAAGACGAACAAAATCTGGCGTTGAAGTGATTTTGACGGAGCTTAGGAAGAATAATCCGTCGGATATAAAAAGGTATGTTAATGGCTCATTTAACACAGCACACAGCAATTATATACAGAATTTACATTGTGATAAGAATGCACGACACAGTGTTTCCTAAAGTTTAATCTTCACATTGGATTAACTTGACTTTTACAACAATAACATTTTTACATCAAACAAGGATAATTGAAAATAATTGACGAACGTCAAGGATTGAGCTAATTTTGTATCATCATTTAATCACCAATTAAACTTTTTAAAAATGGAATTTGCACAAAAAATCAAAGAAGCGGTAGACAGCTTTTCTGCTGAAACCAAAGCAAACGTTACTGAGTTGAAATACACAGTAGAGAACACCGTTAAAAATGCGGTAAGCGAAGCTAAAGAAGAAGTGGAACTGCAAAAAAGCCACCTGAAAACAACAGCTGAAAGAATCCAGTCTAAACTGAAAGGTCCTTTCACACTGGAAAAAATTCAGGCGGATGTACAGGAAGAAGCTAACATTCTGGTAGCTGACCTGAAAACAACATTCAACAGAAATGCTAACAGAGTAAAAGGTCTGTTCAATGAAGCATCTTCTAAACTGGAGCATCAGGCGGAAGAAGTGAAAAAAGAAGTAAAAAAAGCTACTTCTAAAAAAGCAAAAGCAGAAACTGCTGCTTAATTAAAGGTTTTATACCATTTTTAAAAAGAGTCGCCAACGGAGCGACTCTTTTTTTTATGCTGAATTTAGCCTTACTTTGCAACCTATGAGAATTGTCGGTTATATAGAACATCCGGTGATGAAAATCACGGTCATGCAGATGAACGAACGCTATGTGGTCAAGCTGGAAGCCAATTTACTGGAGCAGACTTACAAATTCCATGAAGACGACCGCCTCCGCACATTGGAAGACGTACAACGATTGATAGATGATACATTTCTGGACGAATGTCTGAAAAGATTTGGTGAGATGCACCGCAGCCGTGGCGAGGGCTATCTTCGGTTTATCGGAGAAAAAAACGGATAGCATCCGGCAATTATGCCACTACTTTCTGAGACTCCGCTGCATGCGGCTGTTTTTTGAATTCCTCCACTATCAGGGCAGCGGTTTCTCTGCCCGAACGCAGCGCAGTTTCCATACTGCCGACAGACAGGCTGTCGCCCGCGACAAACACGTTATCGCTGATGCGTTTGTTGAACCGCACTTCATCCACAATCGGCTTAAACGGCATCGCGTATTTGATATGATATGTTTTAAGATGGTGCCAGTCCATCACTTTCAGTCCGAACCATTCTGATAATTCCGTCAAACAGGCAACCACCAGTTCCTCATCATCCAGATCGTGTTCTTTAACGATATTTACGGCTACCAGATGCTGACCTTCGGGCGCATAGGAAGCATGCAGCAATGATGGCACAAAAACGTGATTCACCAGCCCTTCCTCATTGCCGTTCAATATCACCACAGGCTTACTGAGCGGTGCCTTGTCGGTGGAGAAATAGAGCGTGGATACGTGGGAACATTCCGCGCTGATGACTTTCTCTCCGATACTGGTATTGGCATCAATGGCATTGGTGGCCACGATGACGAAACGTGAAGAAAGAAACTCTCCGTTCTGCAATTCTACGCCGTGGTCGGTCACGCGTTTCACTCTCGTCCTGAACTGCACCGTACCGGGCACCAGTTTTTCCTCTATCATTTTGGACACTTTGCCGATGCCATCCTGCGGCAGTGCAACGTGATCCTGGAATACTGATTTGAGGTATACTTTGGAAAAACGGGAAGAAGACTGAAGATTATAGTCGAATATTACAGCCCCCATCAGCGGACGAAAGAACGAATCAATCAGTTTTTTGCTGAAACCATTCTTCGACAAATAATTATAGGTAGACGATTCCGGCTCTTTCACCAGTTTACCGTAAGGCGTCGTTTTCAGTTTAACATACAAACCAAACAAACGCATCTTATCCGTGAATGTCGCATTTCTGGCCATCGCGGTGGAAAAAGTATCCAATGTCTGATACATCGGATTGGTGAACAGGTTGAAGGCGCCGTTGTGTCTCAGTAAATAACCAGGGTAACAATTTTTTAACGCAAGCTCATCCAGGTTAATTATTTTTGCTAGCTCGGTCGTGGAATGATGATAAAAATGCAGACCGCGGTCCAATGTAAATCCGTTCATCTTATCCGAACGCGCACGACCACCCACCTGAGAAGATGCTTCGAGAACCTTTACAGACAAGCCGTTTCGTTGCAAATAATAGGCAGCGGACAGACCTGTATAACCAGCTCCGACAATAATTACATCAGTGGGTTTCATCACAACAAAATTATAGCAAAACCCTTACCGTATCTGTGCGGAGGAAGTTAATTATGCATTAAGCCAAGATTATGATTTTTAAGGCAATTTCACAATCATCGGCGGCGTGAGAATGACATTGCTGCTATTGCCGGAACGATCGGTAATATATACATTAAACTGAAAAGTATCCTGTGTGATACCTTTGGTAATAAAATAAAGTGAGTAATCCGTTTCAGAAAAAAGAGAGGTCAGTTTTACATCAATCGTACCATCAATGGCAATACTGGTACCTTTTCTAGGAATCTCCGGGATATTATACGGAAAACTCAGCAGTGAATCCTGCACATTTATCAAAAACATTTTGGAGCTGGAATCAGCGCCCCGCAAGCCCAACTCGCCGTCGCCATCCGTAAAATCTACCAATAAAGAACCCGGTTCACCTAACGTATACACGGTATTCGTATTGGTAAAACCATTGAATGTAATAACAGGTTCTTCGGGATAGGAAGGTGTTTTAAAACAGCCCGCCATCAAAAAAACAAGCAATACGAGTCCTATGTAAATTTTTATCTTCATGAATATCCTTACCTTTGTGGTGTGCAAGACCTGACTTCAAAAATACAGCAAATTATTGTGAGTAACACAACTTTTTCTATGGAAGAAGCGGCACTTGCGGTTTTTAACTATCAATACAAGCATAACACCGTCTATCGGCAGTTTGTTGACTTGCTGTCTGTTTTACCGGATAATGTACAACATATCCGTCAGATACCGTTTCTCCCCATCGAATTATTTAAGTCACATCAGATTATTTCAGATAACGTCAGCGTTGAAAAAATATTTGAAAGCAGCGGCACCACCGGACAAATTACCAGCAAACATCCGGTGGCGGATATCGGATTGTATGAACTCAGCTTCCGAAACGGATTTGAGCGTTTTTACGGTCCTCCGCAAGATTGGGTGATACTGGCGCTGCTGCCCTCCTATCTGGAGCGCGGCAACTCATCACTGGTATATATGGCGGACGATCTGATTCGGCAGAGCCGGCAGCCGGAGTCCGGTTTTTACCTGAACAACCTGCAGGAACTGGCGGAAACACTGGAAACACTGCGAACTTCCGGCAAAAAGATATTGCTGATTGGCGTGACTTTCGCCTTACTGGATCTGGCGGAGCAGTTTCCGATGGATTTACGTCACTGCATCATTATGGAGACCGGCGGCATGAAAGGACGGCGCGAAGAACTGACACGTCCGGAAGTGCACGATATACTCACCCGCGCTTTCCATGTATCGGCCATTCATTCTGAATACGGAATGACCGAGCTGCTGTCACAGGCCTATTCCAAAGGCGATGGCATTTTTGAAACGCCGCCCTGGATGATGGTACTGAAACGCGACATCTACGACCCGCTGTATACCAGCGAAAAGCCGGGCCGCGGAGGATTGAATGTGATTGACCTCGCTAATATTCATTCATGTTCCTTTCTAGCCACACAGGATCTGGTACAACTCCGCGATGACTGCACCTTTGAAGTGCTGGGGCGCATTGACCACTCCGATGTCAGGGGCTGCAATCTGATGGTCGCACTGTAAAAATAGCATATAAGGTAGTAAAAGTTCAATTTTATCGTTAACATTACGATACAAAAAATCAGAGATGCCTGTAAGTTTAGATTCCTTGCTCAAAAACCTGCTGCTACTGTTTCTTGCGGTGGCCGGTTTATATTATGCGCAGGGTTTTCTGATTCCGCTAACGCTCGGCGCATTGCTTGCCACGCTTTTTCTCCCGCTGTGCAGATGGCTGGAAAGCAAAAAAGTCCCGCGAATTGCGGCAGCTCTGATATGTCTGTTATTGCTATTGTCCTTTATTACCGCCATGGGATTTGTGCTCAGCTGGCAGATTGCCCGCCTGACGGACGACATTACACTCGTGAAAGCTAAAGTGATTGAAACGGCACATTTCCTGGAGCAGTACTCACACCATACATTGGGCATTTCCAACAGCGAACAATCGCAGATTTTATCTCATTTACAAGTCACCTTTGCCCGATACGCCGAAGCATTGCCGGGCTATATGACACACCTGTTTACCGGTTTTGTGCTGACGATGGTATATATCGTTTTGTTGCTGTATTACCGGACACATCTCAAGCACTTTCTGTTCAGGCTATCCTCCGGCATGGAACGACAGGAAATGGAAACGCTGATTACCCGCGCCACGTCAGTTTCGCAGCATTATCTGACCGGACTGAGCAAAATGATTTTCTGTCTCTGGATAATGTATGGTATTGGATTTTCTTTATTTGGGGTGGAAAATGCTGTTTTCTTTGCCATTTTATGTGGACTGCTCGAGATTGTTCCTTTCATAGGTAATTTCACCGGCACCACTATCACGGTGCTGGTGGCCGCTGCCAATGGAGTAGGATTTCCGGTGCTGGCCGGCATTGTCTTCACCTATGGTATGGTGCAATTTATCCAGGGATGGATACTCGAACCGCTGATACTGGGACCACACGTAAAAATCAATCCGCTGGCAACCATCATCGCTTTGGTGATTGGTGAAATCCTCTGGGGAATTCCCGGCATTGTGCTGGCGATACCGATGACAGCCGTTTTAAAGATTGTATGTGATCAGATTCCGTCTTTACAACCATACGGATTTCTTATCGGCACTATTGAAGACAACAAATATTCGCCGCTGATCGGGAAGATAAAAGGTTTGTTAAAAAGAGGCCGGCGATAAATTATCCCATTGCTGTATCACTTCCTGCACGCGCTGCAAAGGCAAACCCATGACATTAAAAAATTCTCCTTCCAGTTTGTCTACACCCGCATATTCCTGAATATTGTAAGCACCGGCTTTATCCAATGGCTGACAGGTATCCACATAGTGCTGAATCTCTTCTTCGGGCAGTGGTTTAAAATACACTTTTGCCTGTTCTGAAAACGAAATGACTTTGCCATTTTTGCGGATGCAGACACCCGTAACGACATCGTGTTGCTGTCCGTTCAGCATTTTCAGACAGCGGAACGCATCCTGCAGACTTTCCGGTTTCCCAACCAGTTGGTGATTGTAAATTACTACGGTATCGGCACATACGATAAAATCATTATCATTTGCAATCATCGCCGCTATATCGTCCATTTTCAAACGGGACAGAAATTCCGGCACCTGATAAATATCCATACTGTCGGGAAAAACCTCTTCCACCAGCGGCTTTACTACTTCTACTTCGTAGCCCGCATGGCTGAGAATTTGCAGTCTTCGCGGCGACTGTGAACCCAGAATAATCTTTACAGAAGATGCCATCGGTTAAATCAGTTTTTTCAGATAATTGACATACTGTACAAAGATGTAAGGGCCTGTTCCGGATCTGAAATAC
>JADLAH010000248.1 GCA_020848315.1 Chitinophagales bacterium
GATTGCGCGGAATATGTACATCTATATTTTTCAGGTTGTGTTCCTTCGCGCCATACACATTGATATGGGTGATTTCTTCCTGCGGAATATCGGGTAAACTGGGTGTGGACATAATTGAAATAACACTGTAAACTTAGGAAAGTTTTTTCAGTAAAGAGATGAGTCGATTTTTCTTTTTTGATTAGTACAGATTTTTTCTTTAAATGTGTCTGAAATTAATACTTTATTGTTTTTGTTGACAAAAATAGCTTATAAAATATAGACAATCAAATAGTAACATGGTTTATAACTGCTGAAAATTGAAACATTTGCAATAATTTGTCCCAAAATGCATGTTTTTTTTTTTTATGTTTGGTGTCGCCATGTAAAATGAGTTGTAAAAGATGCAGGTTGATAAAGACAGAAACACCGGATTAGACATCGTCAGAAGTATAGCCATTCTGTGTGTCGTATTGTTGCACCTTGTGATACCGTATGGCATCATTCTGAAGAAGGATTTCAGTTGGATACCCATACCAGATGGTGTAGATATATTTTTTGTATTGAGCGGTTATCTGATAGGTGGAATATTAGTCAGGACCTTTCAGGAAAAGCAGGTAACACAAAAAGAAATATTCAGGTTCTGGACCATGCGCTGGTTCAGAACCTTGCCTGCTTATTATTTTTTTACTTTTGTTGTGTTTGTGCTGAATGGTTTTAAAATGCCATTGAAGAATCTACTTTTCCTTCAAAATGTCTGGAAGTTTTATCCGAATCCATATTTGGAGACATGGAGTTTATGTGTGGAAGAATGGTTTTACCTGATACTGCCGTTGGCTATCTATTTCTTTACAAGACTCTTTTCCTATAATGCGATGCGTGCAATTTTATATGCAGCCATCGGTATGTTGTTCTTCAGTTTGCTGACCAGAATGTATTTTTACATGGTGTATAATCATACGGTGCAGGATTTTATGATGGTACGTTCTTTAGTTGTCACCCGATTAGATGCGATTGCCATAGGCGTGTTCGGAGCATGGATAAAATACAACAGAACGGAAATGTGGCATCAACGGAAATCACTGAATTTTTATACGGGGTTATCTCTGTTTGTCGGAATGACCGTTTTAAGTGCTTTGGTAATGTACAGGAATAAAGCCAATGTGGATCTTTTTCATTGGAATTTCGGATTTATACTGTATTCTGTCAGTATAATCCTGATGTTTCCTAAAATAGAGGAAGTCCGCATAAAAAATAAATACATATACGGCTTTGTGACGAATACGAGCAAAATATCCTATTCCATGTATTTAATACATAATACTATTTTGTTCCATACCCTGTTGTTGATATTCATGTATTTTAAGCAAAGTAATTTGCTGCTGTTTACTGTCATATATCTGCTGCTCTTATTTTCCTTGTCGAATATTTCATATCGTTTCCTGGAAAAAAGATGGTTGAATTATCGGGCGGCTTTTGTCCGGAAATATTTTGATTAAAAGCCCTGTTTGCTTAATGCAAAAAAAATGCAGTGATGTTGTGTAAAAACCAAGAATGACTTCATAAGGAACTTATGTTGCTTCAGTTTTTATCTAGTTACTCAATAATCTTCAGTTTCACAGGCTGTATAGCAAGATGATAAAGAAAAGCATTAGTATTCCCGGATGAGCACATCAGCAGGTATATGCAATGCCTCATGCAGTTTTCGAATCATATTCAGATTTAATTTTCTCGCGCCTGAAAATAATTCAGATTTACGGCTTCTGTATCCTATGATTCCGGATAGTTTAGCCTCACTGATGCCGAGCTGTTCCATCCTGAATTTAATAGCTTCCAGCGGATTCGGTGATGGAATCGGATATTTTTCCGTTTCGTATTTCTGAATCAACAGTACCAGAATCTCTAACTCGTTTTCTTCGTCACTTCCTTTTTTAATGTCTTTCTGCATTAAGTGGTATGCACGAGTCAAAGCACGCTCATATTCTTTCTTTGTTTTAATTATTTTAACATATCCTATTTTTTTAGTTTTTTAACACTTCCTCCGCCGCCCTGAATCCGCTTTCGATGGCGCCGTCCATATAGCCGTTCCAACGCATGGCCGTTTCGGTGCCAGCAAAGTGCAGATGTTGGTACGGCTCGCGCAGCGATTGACCGAATTGTGTCAGCACGCCGGGAGGCATATTGCCGGCATAGCAGCCGCGGCTGTATTCTTCTTCTGTCCAGCATTTGTCCTTATATTCCAGCACGTTTCGCGCTTCTTCGCCGAAATAGCCGACAAGTTGTTGCAGTACTTTTTCTCTGCGTACGGATTCCGGTTGTTCAATGAAATCGCGGGCATTGTGTCCTTCCACAAATACCAGCAGGATGCCATAGTCATCATCCTGATGGGTGCAATCGAATGTCACCCTGACCGGCAAGGTGTCACTCACAATTTGTCCGGAAAAACCCTGCTTGCGCCAAAAGGGTGTCTTGTACACACAAAAACATTTCATGGCGGCACCCATCGGTACGCGCTGCAACAACTGCGCCTTCCGCTGTGGCAGTGCCGGCGAGAAGCGTATGGTATTCAGCAGTGCCGGTGGCAGCGTGAAGATGACCTTGCGGGCAACAACTTTGCTGTCTTCGGTATATACCGTCACATTATCGGCGGTCTGCACCACTTTAATGACCGGCTGATTCAGCCGGATCTTATCCAGAAACGGCTCGGCAATTTTTTTCAGCAATGTCTGTGTGCCGCCGATGGTCAGCGTTTGCTGTGCGCCGTTCGCAATCGAAATCAGGGCTTCCATGTTGTCGCCACTGTGACAATAAAATAAGGCATGCAGGAAGGAAATTTCGTGCGCGCCGGCCGCGAAAACGGTCTCCACTCCGATATTGAAAAGATGTTTCGCCTTTTTAGTAAACATATTCTTCTCCATCCAGGTGTGGAGTGTCATCGAGTCAAACTCTTCCGCACGCGGATGCGTCCACGGTGCATCCAGCGGAATCTGTTTACACAGTTTATTGATTTTGTCGATGGCCAGTCCGAGGTCTATCAGTGATATCGGATCAATCTTCGGGATAGTGCCTTTGTAAGTGGATACCTTGTTTTTCCAAGCCAGTATATTCTTGCCGGTGTCGTAACAATCAAAGGTGCCGGTATTGGTTTCTTTCACCCATTTCCAGATATGATGTTGCGTGGGGCCGATCCACTGCGCGCCTAGATCGACCGTAGCACCGCAGTCGAGCTGCTGTGTGTGGGTGCGTCCGCCGATGCGGTCGCGGGCCTCCAGCAACAGAAAGGAACGTCCTGCTTCGTGCAGCTTTTTGGCAGCTGCAATGCCCGCATATCCCGCGCCGATGATGACGATATCTGTATGTAATTCCTGCATGTTCATAGTTTTAATGTTGCTTTTTGATGGATTCTTTTCCAGAAGTTGCGGTATAAAAATCCTGTTTTGTCAACCGGTATTTTATCGCATTTTTCCATCATTTCATTTCTGAAAATAATACTTTCTTTCAATGCTTTGCGCGATACCAGCTGCGCATTCACAAGATTCCAGTTGTCGTAAATGAGGGTGTGATCTTGACTGATCCACGAATTTTCCAGTCGATCCTGTGCCCTTCTGATATCCGCAATTCCTTCGGAATAATGCGATAGCATGTTCCTATGTAGCTGTTCCCATTGCCACCAATAGGAATCGTCATGTGTTGCTGTTGGTGAGATAAAATTTGTTTCCTCTAAAACATCGTTTCCGAAGTAAAACGGTTTGAACAGGCTCAGGCAGGGAGCGGAAGTGCCGGTAAGCCATACCGTAGCGGGTTTGTCCTTTCGCAGTTCTACCACCATGGAGCCGACCGATTGGTGCGGAGTGAATAATCCGGAAGCATGCATGCAAAGCGATCGGGTGCTCCCGTTGGCCGGATGGAAGTCCTCCTTTTCGTGTGTGCGCAAAATGGAAAAGGCATCTTTCACGGAAAACAGTGCGCGGGATGTTCCTTTGGTTTCGCTCGCATTCCTGCGGAAGTCGCAGGCTGCCAATCTGGGCATCAGCCAGGCCGAAAAGGTATTCCTGAAATGCAATTGCTGTCCTTTTTTCAACCATCCCTTTTTGCGGGCGAAGTCGGCAGCTTCCGGATGCAGTCCGTCGTAATCCTCGCCGATACTCAATCCGTTGGAGATGGCGCGATAACCTTTTACTTTTTCATAGGCCCAGTATTTTCCTGCGGTTTCCAATACATAGGCTTCCTTCTTGTCTGCAATCAGAAAGCTGTTGTGATAGTAGAAATTCCGGTCGGTGTAGCCGCCGCAGGCATCCTGTCCGTATTTTTCCAGATATTGGATGATGTGTTGCA
>JADLAH010000249.1 GCA_020848315.1 Chitinophagales bacterium
GATAACTGCACACAAAATGATTTGATTCATTCTTTCCTCCAGACTTTCTCTACCACAAAAGGCGCTCTTTTTCTGCTGGCATCCAACGTGCGCCACAGGTATTCCCCCAGGATACTCATTCCCATTGTTACCAGATTGCCAAATAATAACAACAGAAGCAGCGTGGTTTTATAGGCTCCGGAAAAACCGGAAAACAACAGTACATACAGTGCAAATGGGATGGATAATGCCAGCACTGTGCCAGCGCTGTAAGTCAGCCACCGGATAGGGGTGTAGGAAAATGCTACGATAGTGTCTGCGACCAGTTTCGATTTCTTAGAGAATGTCCACTGTGATTTTCCTTTTTTTCGGCTCACGCGTGTAATCGGAACGGTTACATACGGAAAGCGCAGCCAGGATATCTTCTCTGTAACTTCTGTTAAATCTTTCTATGTATGCGTTCTGTGTTGGTTTTCCAGGTTGGATGTATTTTATGTTGATATCCTGCTGTTTGCAGTAATCTGTGAGTGCATGGGATATAAATTCAGGTCCATTGTCACATCGTAGTTCCTGTGGCTTTCCATACTGTTCTATTAGCCTGTCCAAAGCTCTGCTGACACTTATTCCGGAATGAGAATAATCTACCTCTATGCAGAGTGCCTGACGGTTGTAATCATCCAAGATATTCAATATCCTGACCTTTCTGCCATTGGTGAGGGTGTCGTGCATAAAATCCATGCTCCACGTACAATTACGGGATGCTGGAACGTGCAGCGGTTCTTTTATTCGCTCAGGCAATCTCCGCTTGTGCTTCCTACGCTTATTGAGTTTTAGCAGGTTATACACTCTTTTAACCCGCTTATGATTCCACTTAAACCCATCGTTGCGGAGTCGGTTAAAATAATACGGAAAGCCTCGCGTCGACTTTTTCTCCGCCAGCTGTTGCAGTTGCTCTATGACCATGCTGTCGTCCTTTACAGAAGTGTAATAAAAAACAGATTTTGATAAGCCAATACTCTTACAGGCTCTGGTGATACTTATCTCATAGGCTTGCTGGAGATAAGCGGCTATATGCTTACGATCGCCAGGCGCTACCACTTTTTTGACAGCACATCCTTGAGCATCCGGTTATCCAGAGAGACTTCCGCATACATATGCTTTAACTTACGGTTCTCTTCCTCGAGCTCTTTCAGACGTTTAAGGTGTTCTCCATCCATACCGGAGTACTTCTTCTTCCAATTGTAAAACGTTTGGGTGTGGATACCCAACTCTCGGCTGATGTCTGCTACACTTCTGCCGGATTCCGCTTCTTTCAAGGCTTTCACAATCTGTGTTTCTGTGAATTTTGTCTTTTTCATACTGGTTAAATTTAGGTGTTTTTCCAATTTTTAACCAGTCCGGATTTTGGGGATATTTACAGGGTATTTAATTGTTTGATTCTTTTTTAAATTTGAGATTTGGATTATTGATTTCTTAAGTTCAAGTAATAAATGCAATTAAAAGTAATAGAATATACCTACCATAGTTTTGTGAATACAGTTTCCCCCGATGTCTCTATGTATGGTTTTTTTGATAACGCACTCCGTTGTCTTTTTTGTAACAGAAAGCCGATGGGGATAATCACCAGTGAAAATAAAAAACTGAATAGGATAGTTTTTATTATATCACCAATAACAGAAAGAATTGTGTTGAGTGAACTAATGTATTTTTTTCGTGCTGCCGGGAAAGCCAGCAATAACAAGAGGAAACCAACGAAGTAAAATAGCCATGTTTTGTGGAAATACCAGCCCATGGCAGAAAATACCAGTAGCTGAATGATGATTTCTTTATTTTCTTTGATTGTCTTCATCAGAAAATGGAATAAATAAAAGGACTGACAGCGGTAGAGCCGCCAAATGCAATCAACAGGGAAATCAGTACTAATGAAAAGAGCACCGGAAACAGCCACCACTGTTTTCTTTCCCATAGGAATTGGATTAAATCTTTAATGAGTTCCCACATAATGTTTACTTATAACGTGACGAGCTATAATCTCTGCGGCTAATTTATAACCTTTTGTATTAAAATGTTCATCTTTTTCCCAGTAATATACAGACAGACTGTCTCGATGGATATATTTCAGTGAAAAAGAATCTGCAAGATTTATCTCTGGTTTTAAATATTTTGGTAGTGTTTTAGGGTAAGTGTTTGGGATGGGATTTCCCTCCAGCTCACCTTTAGATGGAATGTATACCAATATTAATTGCTGACCAGCCTCGTGTAAACTATTGCGAAATCGTTGTATCTCTATATTTAAGTAATCCATTAGCTTAATCCACTTGTTTGAGGTAATGCTATCCTCTAATTCCAAATTTTCATACTTTGAAGAATTTAAGTATATAGATCTGTAAATATGACTAAGTGCAAATGCATATTCCCCTATGGGGAGTACTCCGTTGTTTTGCATGATATCAATATCAGGTAGGTCATTAGGGAAAACTAATAAGATGACTAAATCAGCTTTGTGTTTTGAGAGGATTCTATTGTGAGAATTAATTTCATATATTGGATTGGAGCCGTTTATACCTGCGTTTATCACCGATATTTTCTTATTCGGAAAGCTTGCGGAGAGTTGTTTCTGTAGTTGCACGGGCAGAGTCTCCGATTCTTTAGCTCCAACTCCTTCCGCATAGGAATCGCCTAGTACGATTATCCTGTATTCATTCGTGGATTTTTGTACAGAAGGCAAAAAACCTCTTAATCCCAACTTATTGTATTGGTGTGTAATGTTGAATTCTTCTCTCTTTATTTGTTGGCTGGATTTAGGTTGATAGAAATCAGTATAAGTAAATCTAGCTTGTTTAAAACCTATCTTGTTTACTAAAGATTGTATTTCTTTTCTTTTATATTCTGATAGATATATGAATACTTCATTCTCAGACCATGAGTTTAATGGTTTGAAAATAAATAAAAGCAAAAACTCCAAGATAATAAGGATAATAAAGATACTTTTAATATTGTGCCTGATAATCTTATTTTGATTTTCTCTGAAAATACCATCTGATATAAACGTACAAAGTTTATACAGAAAAAAATACAGCAGGCAAGTGCCGACAAAAGTAGATATGCCGTATTTATACAGCATATAGATGTGGAGAATAGACACAATAGTAAGTCCGGTGTAAAATAAACGCTTTTTCATTTGTAGAAGATACAGTTGCCAATGACCAGAACATCCATGCCGGTTTTTATAAAACATTGATAGGCATCCGCAGGTGTACATACGATGGGTTCATCTTTTACATTAAAGCTGGTATTGACGAGCATGCCGCATCCCGTTTGTTGTTTAAAGGTATAGATTAACTGATAGAACAAAGGATGTTGTGATTGATTAACCGTTTGTATGCGGGCACTCATATCCACATGTGTAACAGCCGGGAAAGCAGATTTGATAGTGTATAGCTTTTCATTCATAGATAAATCGGTATAGTGCTCCGGCAACGGACATCGATATTCTTTTTTTATGGGATGAACCTGCAGCATGTAAGGAGAGGTGCCTGTCATTTCAAAATATGCTTGTACATCTTCTTCCAGTACGGCCGGTGCAAATGGCCGGAAGGATTCCCTGTTTTTAATGGCAAGATTAAGGTGCTTCTGCATCTCCGGATGCCGGGCATCCGCCAGTATACTGCGATTCCCCAAGGCGCGTGGTCCAAATTCCATCCGCCCCTGAAACCAACCTATTACCTTACCTTCGGCAATATGCCGCGCTGTTTTCTCACATAGTTCCTGTTCATCCGCACATAGATAAAATTGCGGGTGTGATTGCTGTATGACAGCGACTTCATCGGGTGAGAATGCACTTCCCAGCAGACTGTTTTGCATCGCGTCGGGCAGGATGATTGTTCTTTCCTGCTTGAAATGAATATGATAGGCGGCTAACGCGGCACCGATAGCCCCACCGGCATCTCCGCCTGCCGGCTGTATAAATATTTCCTTGAATAAACCACTGTCTTTGAGGATGCCGTTAATCACACTGTTCAGTGCAACGCCACCCGCCAGACAAAGATATTCGGAACTCGTAATGCGTTTTAATTCCTTACACAGGAGCAGAACCGCTTTTTCGGTCACTTTCTGGAATGCATACGCGAAATTGCAGTGTTGCTGGGTCAGCGGTTCCTCAGTTGCTCTCTTCTGTAGCCCGAAAAGTTGCAGCCAAACCTTGTCGTCTACCATCCGCAAAGCATGCATATAGGTGAAGTGGTCGGTTATCAATTTATAACTTCCGTCTTCGTGAATATGAATCAGGTCTTTTTCTATGATCCGTATGTATTCCTGTGTTTCCGGATGTTCCGGCTGCCCATATGCAGCGAGTCCCATTACTTTATATTCATCGCTGTTGACCTTGAATCCCAGATAATAGGTGGCAGCGGAATACAATAGTCCTAAGGAATGCGGGAAGTGGATTTCCCGAAGTGTCGTAATATTGTTCCGGCAGCCCTGTGCCAGAGAGGTAGTAGCGTATTCTCCTACGCCATCTGTCGTCAGGATGGCGGCCTCCGTAAATCCGGAACAGAAGAACGCTGATGCTGCGTGTGATAAGTGGTGTTCGGAGAAAAGCAGGGCCACTTGTTTCTTCTGAAAACTGTCGTCAATATCTTTCAGCGCGCTGTAAATGTTTTGTTTGATAAACAGTTTTTCCTTGCTCCATACCTGCATGGCCTGCACAAATGAGCGCAATCCTTTGGGGGCATGCATCAGATAAGTGTGGAGTAGTCGTTCCAGTTTCAGGAATGGTTTTTCATAATAGACGATGGCATCCACATCCTGCAAGCGGATACCGGTATATTCCATACAGGCAGCGATGGCTTTGCCGGGAAATGAAGCATCATTTTTTATCCTGGAATACCGCTCTTCCTGTGCGGCAAACAGTATCTTTCCGTTTTCTGTCAGGCAGACGGCAGCATCATGATAATAGGCGGAAATGCCGAGAATTTTCAACAGAAATAAATTTTAACCATAAATTTAAGTATTTTGTATGCAATAACAGTATTACACAGATAATAAAATCACAGGCTTGAAATCAGTACGTCCGTATATCATTTTATTTTTGCTGACCAATATAGCGATAGGCTATGTAACGCCTGTCATGTTCAGTTTTAAAAGCAATTTCTTTCCGATATACTATTATGTGCTGCGCGCAGTACTCATCCTGATTGCGCTGGCTTGTCTGCCGGCAATGATACAGCCCGTAATCAGGCAGCAGAAATCCGGAGATAAAAAGCGTGGAGCGAGTTGGGCCGTCTTAGCGATGTTGCTGATAGTGTTTTATATGGCCGAACTTTTCCTGACCTTTTATCCGGAAACAAATGGAAAAAATGATACGTATTGTTCCAAAACCTGGCAATATTATTATTGGAAACTGAATTATCAGGGCTTCCGGGACAAAGACTTCAGGGATTTATCTGCAGAGCGGAAACCAGCGATGGTGTTTGCCGGAGATTCCTATACGGAAGGACACGGTATAAAAAATCCGGAAGACAGAGTTTCTGATATTATCCGCAGACAGTTTCCGGATTATACTATCTACAATGTCGGGAAAAACGGCATGAATATCCTGGATGAAATTGATTTGATTACCCATATGCCGGTCACGCCCGAAATCATTGTATTGCAGACATGCTCCAATGACTGGGATTACCTGCAGGAACGACTGCCTGTTGTCCGCTCATCATCCGGTATGTTACATGCAGCTGCTGACGGTGCCTGGCTGACAAAATATTATATTGTTTTTGATTATCTCGCCTCCAAATGGGGAAATCTTGTACAGCGTTTGTTTGAACAACGGCTGGATGATTCGTCGGTGGAAAAATTATATGCGGCATTCCGACTGTCACCGGAAAATTATACCGATAGCCGGCAGGTCGTGGAGATTTTTCGACATTGTATGCAATATACCCGCTTGCCGCAGGATTCTGTCCCGCATGTTTTATTTGATATGTTTAAGGAACACAATCCATCCCTCAGGGTGATGGCGGATACGGCCTTGTTTGCCGATTATCTGGATAAATTAGTTTATCTGGATGGCTTTTGTAAACAACGCAATATTCATTTGTTGATAGTGCCCTACCCGGAAATGGATAAGTTTTCCATGGCTGTTTCGGCCGGCTATATAAATAAATATCTGTGTGGGTTGATGCGAGCCAGAAACCTGGACTGTCTGGATATTTATCCTGCTTTAAAGAAGGCTGAATTGCCGTCTTATACCGTGAACAGATATGATAACCATATTAATGAAGCGGCATCTCGTGTCGTGGCTGCTGAGATTGCCAAATATTGCAAGCCTTATTTTGATAATTGAACATACCAATTCCATCTGGCCTTCAGATTCAGCCACGCGTAATGCAATTTTGATGTTGCCCACCATACTTTTCGTGTTTCTTCACGTGTAGCTACCCGATGTGTAATTCCATATTTATTCAGTAATTGCTCATACACGGAGTTCTTTATAGCCATGTTTTTGTCCAGTTGCAGTCGGCGGAATTCCTCATTCATCCAATGAAAAATAAACCATTTCGAAGGTAGCTGTTTGTCATGCAGATAATATTCTTTTACCAGCGGAAAACTATCCGGATTGGAAATATCTCCGATATATGCCTCCAGCTGATGATTGCGAACGCCCTGTTTCAGGATTTCAATGGGAAGCAACCATTCCATATTATCCGATTTTACCTGTCCGGCAGCCTCTTCATAACACCATTTCATCAGCGGAGAATGTTTTGGGCATTTCATGAGGTTACCTACCAATCCCATGGTGTGGTGATGCCTGAAGAAATAAGGGGTTTGGAGGTTTAATGGTTGCAGACAAGTAATATCCATGTCCGCCCAGATACCACCGTGTTCAAACAATAGTTTGTACCTAAATATATCGGAGAATCCGGCATAACTGCCTTTTCCGTGCCCGTATTTATTGGCATGCTGATAGTGGAAGACATCTGCTTCCCGGATAATTTCATTCGCGTCTCTTTGTGTTACGCCATCAGGTATGTTGAGGGAAGGGGAATAAGTCCAAAGCTGAACACTGTGCCCGTTTTCTCTGAAAGAACAGAGTGTCAGCAATTCCATGGCGCTGAGGTGCGACCCTATCCATAAAGTATGTATGGTATTACTGTTGTCCATTGTTGCGAAAATAATTGCGAAGATAAAAAAGGGTAGGTGTTATAAAGAAAGAGATTAACATTCCATTCGTGCCGCCAATGGCAAGCGTATCAATGGCAAAGCCGGACTCTATGCCTGTCAGCAATATTTTAATGCTGCCAAAAATTGCCGCTACAACCAGAAAAGAAGTCAGTAGTTTTCTGCTCGAATGGTAAGTTAATAATTCAGTTATGTTGCGAATGCGAAATCCCTCATCAAACAGCCATCTGTACAGGAAATAGGCGCCTGCTATGCTTAATGTAATGGCCGGAATATACATTGCAAGATAGTAATACATAATTCCTACCACATAATTCATATAGAAAACCCACGCAATGTGTTGGAAGGTATAGGCGTCAAAATGTACGGTTAGGTCGAGTAGCAGATGTAGCAGGATGGCCATCAGGATAGAGCTGCTCACAGAGAACCAGTTTTTCCGCAGGTGACTGAGGAAATTGAAACTCCGGTAGTGATTCAATTGAGCTTGCAGTCTAGGCGGCGCGGCATCCATCAGTATATTCCGGATAACAACATGAAAATATACCGCAGATAAAAGTGCCATCGGAAATATTAAAAACAGGATGGTCTTCCAATCGTATTGGAATAAGTGAAATCTGGGATTCGTAAGCCGCAGCAAAAAGGCATAGTCGGGTGCTATGCTGCCGAATACCCATCCTGTCGTAGAGAAAAGATGCGGCTTCCATCGTTTTAAAGGATAAATAAAGCCGGGGTGTACAAAAGTATAAGGCATAATTTACACAAATTAGCAATGTGTGTGCTATTATCCTAATCTATCAAAGGCAATATTTATGGAAACCTTTGAATTTTTAAGAAAGATTTCGCTACATTTAGTTATCTCTTTTCTGACTAAAGAGATATAGTGTTTGATTATTTTAAAGTAGAAAAGTTATGAAGTCTCTGTTTCAAAGGATATCGGTTGTTGCAGTTTTTATGGTGTATTTCACCCCTGGATTCAGTGCGGGTAAGCCATTTCCCGGAGATACTGTATCCCGTTTTATTGCTGCTTATGGCAAAGACTCTCTGCGGACGCTGTTGGATGAGCGGATTAAACTGGCGTCGGATTTCATTTATATACACACAGGAGACATAGTATCACCCAATGCAGCCATGGAATTCAGGCTGTATGCAAGGCATTTTAATTTGCCCATCGCAGAGGTGCCTTTGCTGTCTGCACCCTACGATGCCTATTTTTACAGACTGTATGGGCAATACCTGGGAGATACAATAGCGATGTTTGAGAATTTCAAAAAAATAAAAGAGGAAAAGCAGGACGTATTGAAGTTGTTTATAGAAAATATGGTACATGAAGCTGGAAGAATAGGTTTTGCGGTATTTTGTAATCATTTTACTATTCCAGAGAAGGCAGTAGACAGTCTGTATGTATTCAGGAAAAGAATCAAAGGAATGGATAAAATACAAACCTACTGGACACTGATAGAATTAGGAAAAAATTGCCCAAAGGCATATCCCGGATTAGAGAAGATGCTAGCCGATTATTTTACCGAGTTAGCTAAAGTATATAATTTTAGTCAGCTATATTCACCTGCTACTGTCCTAACAGCCAAGAATATGGAATCCTACAATCTATTATTGCCAGTTAGGACGACAGCCTATGGCTTATATGCGAATAACGGCAGTGTGCCGGCTCTTGATAGCCGTTTAATGTATCTGTTGTCCTCGCAAAATCTTTCTGATGGTGGCTGGCCTGTTTATTATGAGTTAAACAAGGAAGGTGACGCAATGACAACGCTGTACGGGTTGTGGGCTTTGTGTGAGTGGAGAGAGTTATTTAAAAGCAGAGATTGATTAAGTTACTTAAGATATGGGAAGTCATCCCACTTGAAATTAGTACTTTGAAAAGGATTAGAATATTTTTTGTCTGTGAGGATACTTGTATCTGTAAACAACTCAAAAAATGCACTTAGATTTTTCCTGTCATATTCCGTTAAAGTAATCAATGAACTATCTAAATGAATAAACATTTCCGGATTTTTAGTATAGATCTCTTTGATGTGTTTTTCATAATGATTTATTACTTCGTCAAGGTCTTTGTAACTTCCATCGTGCATATAAGGTGCACTGTATTTAATGTTTATTAGTGTTGGTACTTTGAATTTTTTCAAAATCATTTGGCCACTGTCGGAAGTATTGTAAATAGCATTTGGAACAGATAAATTATTGGCGAATTTAGTATTGCCTACACCTTCACCAGGGTGGCAACGTCCACAAGTATTGGTAGTTCTGTAGTAAAGTCCGTCAAAACTGTTTTCTTGCAGCTTTTCTATTGTTTCATTGTGTTTTAATTCTTTCTCAATTTCAAGGAATCGCTTGCTATACGACTTTATGTTAATTGTGCGTAGAAACTGACTGATTGCCTTGGAAACCGTATGAAAAGAAATAGCTTCACCAGGGAATGCAGCCTTGAAAAGTTTGGGGTAAAATTTGTGTTTAGTCAGCCTTGTAACAATAATAGTTGTATCGCTGTTCATCTCAAGGCTGTCTGTAACAGGAAAATAGATAAGCTCCTCCAGCGACTTTACCCTGCCATCCCAAAAAAAATCTGTCTGCCATGCAAGATTGACTAATGTCATGGTATTCCTGTTACCCTCTTTACCCTTGATTCCTACACTATACTGCTTTCCTCCGTCAGAAAATGAATATTCCTGTTTGTGGCAGCTTCCACAGGATTGGGAAAAGTCTCCCGATAATGTAGTGTCATAAAATAAAAGACGACCCAATGCTACCCCTTCTACTGTCAAAATGTTATCATCAGGTATCGC
>JADLAH010000250.1 GCA_020848315.1 Chitinophagales bacterium
ACACGGTTGGAAACATAGGCAAACAAACCTGCCAGTGAGCGTTTCACCAACTGTGCGCCTTTGTCATCCGCTTTAATGAATGCATTGACTTTATCACCGAGTTTTTCCGCTTTTTTAGCAGCTTCCAACGAAGCGAACTTCGGCTTGCCGGTCGGCTCATACTGGAGTGTATCCAAACGCAATGAGAAAGAATTTCTTTTCTCATCTTTATAGTAATATCCTTTTTTGGATTTATTACCGAAGAATTTGTTATCCAATAAGAACTGTACATAAGCCGGTACTTCGAACGCACCTGCCTGTTCGTCATTCGGACAATTTTCCTTGATGCCCATCATTACTTTTGTACCGGTGTCGTTACCTACGAGGTCAGACAGCTTGAAAGTACCTGTTTTAGGACGACCGATAGCCGGGCCTGTCAGCGCATCAACTTCCTCGATGGTGAGTCCCAGTTCCTGTGTGAGCTGGAATACTTTCGCCATGGCATAAACACCTACGCGGTTCGCGATAAATGCCGGTGTATCTTTACACAACACTGTTTCCTTACCCAGGAATACATCGCCATAGTGCATCAGGAAATCTACCACGCGCTGGTCTGTTTTAGGCGTTGGGATAATTTCGAGCAATCTCAGGTAACGCGGAGGGTTGAAGAAGTGTGTTCCGCAGAAATTTTTCTGAAAATCTTCGCTTCTGCCTTCTGCCATCAGGTGAATCGGAATACCTGATGTGTTGGAAGTCACCAACGTGCCCGGTTTACGCAGTTTGTCTACTTTCTCAAACACCTGTTTTTTGATATCCAGACGTTCGATAACGACTTCGATGATCCAGTCGCAATCCTTGATTTTAGGCATGTCATCCTCGAAGTTGCCGAGTGTTACTCTGGCAGCGGATGCAGGACTGTAGGCCTGTGCCGGTTTTGATTTCAAAGCGAATGCAAATGCGTCATTGACAATTTTGTTGCGCATTTTCGGATTGGCTTTGTCTTCTTCTTTCAGGTCGAAAGGAACGATATCCAGCAATAACACTTCCACGCCGATATTGGCTAAGTGCAAAGCGATACCTGAACCCATTACGCCCGAACCCAATACTGCTACTTTCTTAATAGCTCTGTTTTGTGTTGTTGCTTCCATATTCAGATTTGTATAGTTGTATAAAAAAAATAATTTCTATTTCATATCCGCCAGCGTGAAGGCCGCAAATCGGCTCATCAGTCGCTCATACGCATTTTTGATATATTTGGTATCCTTGAAAATGCGGGTCATCATAACAGCACCTTCAAATTCCGCCACCGTCTGCTCTGCCAGTTTTTTGGCATCTTCTTCGTTTGCTATTTCTCTGAAAACATATTCCACGGCGGCCATCCACTCTTTGTAGAAATCCCGGATATGCTCCGCAAACTCAGGAATCACCCTCGCTGTTTCCACGCCGATATTCCCCATGATATTGCCATCCGACAACAAAGCTCTTTCCGACTTCTTAAACATTTTTTCCATGCGCTGCTGCGGCGACAAGGCAGTATCGTATGCAATGGAGAATACTTCCTTCTTGAAAAATTCATGCGCATATTTAATCACGGCGCTCATCAGGGCTTCCTTGCTCGGAAAATAATGATATAAACTGCCTTTCAGCAAACCGCAGGCTTCCGCGATATCCGCGATGGAAGTATTGTGATAACTCTTCTGACGGAACAACTTCAACGATTGCTTCAGAATATCATCTATGCTAACTTTCTGTTTTGGCACTTTATGCTGCTTTAATTTTCTCTGCCCGGGAAAAAGGGCAAATAAAAGTAAACATTTTCCAACATCTTATCAAACGTTTGTTTGGTTATAATGTTTTGGTAACAATTCAATGCATGCATTGAAAGTTACTTTCCGGAATAGGTTGAAAATCAGGACAAGAATCCCGGACAGATTTGAAAATTGCGGCGAAACCATGCTATTTTCTCTATATTTTTGAATATTTTGTACCGTATTTATGGGGCGAACTATTTTCAGGACATGGCTGCTGTGGTATTTCACGTGCTTTGCCGGCATTCAGCAGGCCGCTGCCATTGATGTCGTTCAGCTCCGCTTCAACATCCTCGACATCAAGAGTGGTCTGTCGCAAAACAATGTTTCGCACATCTATCAGGATAGCAAAGGTTATATGTGGTTCTGTACCGATGAGGGGCTGAACCGCTACGATGGCTATCGCTTTGCCAAGTTTCAGAAGGACATACAGCAGACGAATTCGCTGGTGTCTAATTTTACTTCCTGTATAGTGGAGTCTGCGCCCGGCATATTCTGGATAGGCACCGAAAAAGGACTGAGTGTATATTTTTACGACACGAAGGAATATCTCAATCTGGCAAATCCGGCTCAGGTGAAGAAACTGACCGTGGAAGACAGCGTGACGGTATGGATGCAGACACAATACAGTCTGTACAAAATACGACTGATCGAAAACGAAGGCAAAGCTACCAGCTACTCGCTGAGCGTGGAACCTATGAACGCCTACCGGGAAATTATTTATAAAAACGGCAACACCCAGTTTTTGCTGGAAGGCCGTGATAACTTTCTGTACACTTATAGCTTCAACACCAAGCTCATACAGAAAAAGAGTATACATACGAGTTGGTCAAAAGTATTGACGCACAAGATCAATCAGGTTATTACAGACAAAGACGGACAATACTGGGTGGGCACCAACAACGGATTGTATACCATCAGCAAGAACCACCTGCTGATTGATTCATTTCCGGACAGCAGAAAAATTTATCAGGGATTGCAGGATAAAATCACGGATATCGGAATCGGGAAATTCAACAACATCTATATCGGCACATTGCAACACGGATTGCTGGTGTATGATGTCAGCCGGAAAAAATTCATTGAATACCAGAGTGACCCTTACAGTCCGAATGCTCTTCCCGACAACAAAACCACATGCCTGTATTTTGACAAAAGCGGCACCTTGTGGGTAGGGACGAAAAGTTCGGGAGTGGCCTATTCTTCACCGTTTGAGTTTAAATTCAAACACTTCACTCAGGAACCCTTTAAAACCACCTGGCTCACCAATAAGTACGTGCTTTGTTTTGAAACGGATGCGCAGGAAAACATCTGGATTGGCACAGACGGCGGCGGGTTGTACAGGTTTAATACCAAGGAAAATATTTTCTCCAATTGGCGGAATAACAATACTCCGGCATCCCTTTCCAACGATATTATCCAGGATATTCTACTGGATAAAAACGGAAATATCTGGGCGGGAACGCTGAACGGCATCTGCCTGTTTAATCCTGCCAACAATTCATTCCGACGATTCTTTCTGACGGAAAGCAAAGACAAAAGAAATCTGAAGATTCCGGCCTACAACAATATCCGTCTGATCCAGTCGCTGCAAGGCGCCATCTATGCCATTGTAGAAAACAATGTGTACCGCTTTGATCCGGCAAAATTCGCATTTATTCCTTATTCCACCATTGCCGGCAACGGCAATATCATCACGCGCAGTATCATTGAAACCGCCGACAGCACGTGGTGGATGGCGACCAACGCGGGACTGTTTCATTACACGCCGCAAAAGAAAATGCTGGACGAGGCAATGTTGCAAAAAATCAACCAGCAGTATTTCAAAACAGAACAATTGTATTCCCTGCTGGCTGACGGCGACCTGCTATGGATTGGCAGCGGGAACAGTGGTCTCTATCTTTTCGACCCTGTGAAAATGGATATCCGCGAACACTACACGGAAGAAGATGGATTATGCAACAACTTCATCTATGGTATTCTGAAAGATGATCAGGGAAAATTATGGCTGAGCACCAACCGAGGAATTTCCGTCTTCGACCCGTTGCAGAAAAGATTCAGAAATTATGACATCAACGATGGCCTTCAGAGCAATGAATTCAACGTGGGCGCTTATCACAAAACACAATCCAATGAATTGCTGTTTGGTGGCATCAACGGATTCAACATCATCGAACCGGATAAAATTCCGTTCAATGCCTACAAGCCTGCGGCTATTAT
>JADLAH010000251.1 GCA_020848315.1 Chitinophagales bacterium
GAATAGGATGATTAAATCCATGATTTATTAAGCGCCGTAGGTGCTACATTTATAGACATTATGATATTTAAATTTGCTTTGCCTTTTTATTTCCAAATCGCAATTTAGACATCCTTCTGCAACCAATGTAGTTCAAGATTACATCATAAGTGTATCACCTCGCCATAGGCGGCAGCGGCAGCTTCCATAATGGCCTCGCTCATAGTCGGATGCGGATGTACGGACTTCAGCAACTGCTGTCCGGTGGCTTCCAGATTACGGGCTACCACAATCTCAGCAATCAGTTCCGTCACATTCTCTCCGATGAAATGCGCGCCCAGTATCTCGCCGTATTTTTTATCGATAACCAACTTCACAAATCCATCTGCCTTGCCACCGGCTTTTGCTTTGCCACTGGCGGAAAACGGAAACTTTCCAACCAGAATATCCAACCCATTTTCGCGGGCCTTCTGTTCCGTAATACCCACACTCGCCACCTCCGGTGAGCAGTAGGTGCACCCCGGAATATTGTCGTATCGCAACGGCTGCGGATGATGACCAGCCATATGTTCCACCGCGATAATGCCTTCCGCACTCGCCACATGCGCCAGCGCCTGTCCCGGTACAATATCTCCGATCGCGTACACGCCTTCGACATTGGTTTGATAGTACGCGTTCACTTTCACCTTGCCATTTTCCGTTTCCACCCCGCAGAGCTCCAGTCCGATATTTTCGATATTAGCCACCACGCCGGCCGCGCTCAGCACCAGCTCCGTTTCCAGTTGCTCTTCTCCTTTCGGCGTATTCACCCACAGCTGCACTTTCCCATTCTCCACTTTCGACGACAGCACCCGAGAAGATGTGTACACCTGCATTCCTTTTTTCACAAATATCTTTTCCAGCAGCTTACCGGATTCCTTGTCTTCCAATGGCAGGATACTATCCGCAAATTCAATCAGCGTTACCTGTGTACCCATGGTTTGGTAGAAATAGGCAAACTCCACACCTATGGCGCCTGCGCCTACTATCACCATCTGTTTCGGCAGATCCTGCAACACCATCGCCTTGCGGTAATCAATAATATAACGACCATCTATCGGCAGCGAGAACAGCGCTTTCGCACGCCCGCCCGTAGCCAATATAATCTGTTGTGCCTTGAAAATTTTAATACCGCCTTCCTGCAAAGCTACCTCCACGCGTTTGCCGGGCAGCAGTTTGCCGTATCCTTGGATGACTTCAATCTTATTTTTCTTCATCAGAAACTGCACGCCTTTACTCATGCTGTCCGCCACATTTCGGCTGCGTTTCACCACTTCCTCAAAACGCACGGAAACAGTTCCGTTCACTGACAATCCATAATCCTCCGCATGCTGCAGATATTCGAAGGCCTGCGCCGACTTGAGCAATGCCTTGGTCGGAATACAGCCCCAGTTAAGACATACGCCCCCCAGACTTTCCTTCTCCACTATCGCCACTTTCATGCCGAGTTGCGACGCGCGTATGGCGGCCACATATCCGCCGGGGCCCGAGCCGATGACTATTAAATCAAAATTATCCATGCAATTAATTAAGGAATTAAACCATCATATAAAATGCGATTGACTATCTTTACACTTATACCGCAAGGTACAAAATTACATATTTAGCCGCATGGAAATGAAAGATATTATCAAAAACCTGGCTGAGAGCCAATGGGACGAAATGGTGGCCATCCGCCGCCATCTGCATGCCCATCCGGAACTGAGTTTTGAAGAAGAACAGACGGCAGCCTATATCGCCGAAAAGCTCACGGAATATGGCATTCCGCACACGACCAATGTTGGCGGACACGGGATTGTAGCCTTGATTGAAGGCAATAAACCGTCCACCAAAACGATTGCCCTGCGCGCGGATATCGATGCGTTGCCGATAGAAGAAAAAAATGAAGTAGGTTATTGCTCTGTCAACAAAGGCGTGATGCATGCCTGCGGCCACGATGTGCACACCACTTCCCTGTTGGGCGCAGCAAAAATCCTGTTTCATATCCGCGACCGTTTCCATGGCACCATCAAATTAATTTTTCAGCCGGCAGAGGAAAAACTGCCCGGCGGCGCTTCCATCATGATTAAAGAAGGCGTCCTGAAAAATCCGGAAGTCGAATATATCTACGGACAGCATGTGCTGCCGCAACTTGAAACGGGCAAGGTGGCTTTCCGAAGCGGCCTCGCTATGGCGAGCTGCGATGAATTGTTTATCACCGTGAAAGGCAAAGGCGGACACGGAGCGGTACCGCACCTGGCCGTAGATCCGATTCTGATTGCTTCGCATATCGTAATTGCATTGCAACAAATTGTGAGCCGCAATACCAATCCTATCATGCCGAGTGTTTTGTCAATCGGCAAATTTATCGCGAATGGCGCGACGAATATCATTCCCGAGGAAGTAAAGATGGAAGGCACTTTCCGCACCTTCGACGAAACCTGGCGTGCGCAGGCGAAAGAACACATCACCCGCATTTGCCAGTCGGTGGCAGAAAGCATGGGCGGCAGCTGCGAAGTGCGCATCGACCACGGCTATCCGTTTCTGAAAAATGATGAATCGCTGACCAATCAGGCATTTGCGCTGGCACAGGAATATCTCGGTGAGGAGAACGTGGAAGAAATGCCGACGCGCATGACCGCGGAAGATTTCAGTTATTACTCACAGGAAATTCCGGCTTGTTTTTACCGGCTCGGCACAGGCAATACGGCCAGGGGCATTACCTCTCCGATACACACGCCCACTTTCGATGTGGATGAAAATTGCCTGAAAACCGGCGCGGGACTGATGGCCTGGATTGCTTACAGACAAATGGTGTAATGAACAACATGGACATCAATCAACTCTACTCCACCAGACGAACGGGCAAAGACAGTCCGACTACCGCGATAGATCCGCGTACGGAATTTCAGCGGGATTTCGACCGCATTATTTTTTCTTCGTCTTTCCGCCGGCTTCAAAATAAAACACAGGTATTTCCTTTGCCGGGCAGCGTTTTTGTACACAACCGGCTGACACACTCGCTGGAAGTGGCCTCTGTGGGACGCTCGCTGGGCAACCTCACCGGAGATTTTATCGCGCAGCAATATGCCTCGAAAATGACGGAAGAGAGCAAGCAATTCTACAAACACAGTTTATATAATGTCATTTCATCCGCCTGCCTCTGCCACGATATCGGCAATCCGGCATTCGGTCATTCCGGTGAAGATGCCATCGCCACTTTCTTTCTGAGAAATGAACACTCCTTAAAAGATAAATTCAGCGACAAGCAATGGTCGGACTTCATCCATTTTGAAGGCAATGCCAATGCCATCCGCATCCTGACGCAGCAGCAGAACGGCAAGTCGGAAGGGGGCCTGCAGCTTACCTTTGCCACACTGGCTTCCATTGCCAAATATCCGTGCGCATCCATTGCCAGAAAAAAAGGCATTTTACATCGCAAGAAGTTTGGATTTTTTCAGGCGGAGGAAAATATTTTCCGAAAAATAGCGGCGAGTACTTCCATGTTGCAGGAAAGCGAAGAACCGCTGATATTCCTGCGCCATCCGTTTGTTTGGCTGGTGGAAGCCGCTGATGATATCTGTTATAACATCATCGATCTGGAAGATGCGCACCGACTGAAAATTATCAGTCATCCCGACTGCAAGGAAATACTACTGAATCTGATTAAAGATATTGAAACCAGACCGGCGGAAATCAGCAAAGTGGAACAGCAGCTGACAGCCATCACCGACAAGAACGATAAAATTTCCTATCTCCGTGCGAAGTCCATCAGTGCGCTGATTGTGCGCTGCGCGGCCATTTATCAGGGTAATTTTGACAGCATTCTGGCAGGCACACACACTACGCCATTATTGGACGCAATAGAAAAAGATTGCAAGGCGCTGACTACCATCAACGAATATTCCGTGGCGAATATCTACAACCATCACTCCGTGGTGGAAATAGAAAACGCCGGTTACAATGTCATGTATGAGTTGCTGTCGCATTTCATCTGGCCGGTGATAAAGCCGAAAGAAGAACGCAGAAAATATGAAGCGCAGGCACTGAAACTGGTGCCGCAGCAATTTCTTTATGAGGACGGAGATGATTATCAGCGCGTATTGGGTATACTGGATTATGTATCAGGCATGACGGACAACTACGCGACCGATTTGTACCGGAAAATCAAGGGAATTGACATCGGCATGACCATATAAATCAACGCATGAAATACCTCAGCCGCACCGTTTGGATTTTATCTGCTGTCAGTCTGCTGACAGATGCGGCAAGCGAGATGCTCTATCCTGTGATGCCAGTTTACCTGAAGAAAATCGGCTTTTCCATTCTGCTGATTGGCATACTGGAAGGGTTGGCAGAAGCGACTGCCGGACTGAGCAAAGGATATTTCGGCAAACGCTCCGATATTTCCGGCAGGCGTGTTCCATTTGTGCAGATGGGATATGCACTGAGTGCCATCTCCAAACCAATGATGGCATTTTTTACTTTTCCGTTTTGGATTTTTTTTGTGAGAACCATCGACCGTTTCGGGAAAGGCATCCGCACGGGTGCCCGCGACGCGATGCTGTCGGACGCGACTACCGCGGAAAACAAAGGGAAAGTATTCGGATTTCACCGTTCCATGGATACGTTGGGTGCGGTCATCGGTCCTTTGCTGGCGCTGATTTACCTGCATTTCTATCCGGAAAACTACACCACTTTATTCGCCATCGCATTTCTTCCGGGTTTATTGGCCGTGGCTGCCAGCTTTTTTCTGAGAGAAGAGAAAGTCACTCCTGCCGCCACCACACCTATCCGCATTTCTTTCTTTTCCTTTTTCAGATACTGGAAAGAAAGTCCGACGGCCTACCGCAAGTTGGTTCTCGGACTGCTTGTTTTTACCTTGTTCAATAGTTCCGATGTTTTCCTGTTGTTGAAAGCAAAGGAAAGCGGCCTTCAGGACACCACCATCATTGGCATCTATATCTTTTACAATCTTGTGTATGCCGTAATGGCTTTTCCGATGGGCATACTAGCGGATAAGGTCGGATTAAAAACGGTGTTTATTACAGGACTATTTATTTTCGCGATAGTATATGCAGGCATGTCATTCAACACCGGAATATACGGATTCATTGGACTTTTCGCGTTGTACGGGGTGTATGCCGCCGCGACGGAAGGTATTTCCAAAGCCTGGATTTCCAATATCTGCGAGACGAAAGATACCGCAACAGCCATCGGCAGTTATACCGGCTGGCAGAGTATCTGCACAATGCTGGCGAGTTCACTGACCGGATTTATCTGGTATCAATGGAATGGGATAACTGCGTTTCTCTGCACGGCGGCCATTAGTATACTGGTGGCGTGTTATATGATTACGTTGCCTTCTCCCGATGAAAGGATATAATAAAAAAAGGTATTTCACAAATGAAATACCTTTTTTTTGAAGTGCCCAGGACAGGACTCGAACCTGCATGCTTTTTACGGCGCCAGAACCTGAATCTGGTAAGTCTACCAATTTCTCCACCTGGGCATTTTTTATAAAGAACTTTGTCGTGTTTTGTGGTAGTGCCCACGACTGGATTCGAACCAGCACGCCGTTTCCAGCACCACCCCCTCAAGATGGCAAGTCTACCAATTTCTCCACGTGGGCTCTCACAAGAGAGTGCAAATATAAGCGAATATTTTTTATTCCATCGTGAAATTGCAAGATTTTATTTTTTTCAAAAAAAATAACCCGGATAAAAATCCGGGTTCTGAAAGTATGCAAGTAGTAGTAGTAACATGATTAGAAAGCATAAACTGCCGCTAAACCAAGTACATTTTGAAATTTAGATCCTTCTCCTTTTCTATTCAGGAACACTTTGTCGGTAGCAAAATCAAATCTGTATTCCGGCATTAATTTCAGTCCGCCGATAACATTGATTTGTGCAGTCAGTGTAATGTCCGCGAAATTTTTAGCAGGACCTGCTACATAAGGAGCCACTCCGTCCGGGTTGTAGAAATAACCTACACGGCCGCCGATGCTCGCTCTTTCGCTGATATCCACTTGTCCGTAAAGGTAAGTAGTGAAATATTTATTGCGTACCACATCCGCATCCTTAGTGGTTTTGAAACGATACTGGTGGTAAGCCACGTTTACGCCCAGTTTACCTTTTTTCTCTTTACCCAGTTTGATAGAACCGGTCAGATCGTAAGAGTTTTTGTAATTTTTGAAAGCACCGAGTTCGGTAGTATCATCAATAAAATAAGAAGTTGCTTCATTACCACCGATAAAGTTGAGGTAAACACCACCGTTATCTCCTGTATAGCCAGCCTGTGCACCCACATATTTATTTCGGTCATCATCCGATTTGGTGTCTGTATCATTGAAGAAACCTACCATCGCGTTGAACTTACCTTTGGTAAAGTTGGCTTTAAAACCGGTGTGATAGAATGGTCCGTTCTGGAAAGCCAGGGAAGTAGAGTAGTTGAAGTTGTTTTGCGGTTCAATCAGCTCATAACCGAAGTAAGTGCTGAAGTTACCCAAGGTAAACTCCACCCAATCAGCAGGCGCGTAAGTCACATACAACTGCTTAATAGCTAAGATGGTGTTGGCATATAAAGTGTTGTTGGCTGCTTCTGCGCGCGGACCGAAACCGATATCCGCTACGAAGCCTACTTTCTTAATTTTCTTTTTCATAATTAAGTTGATCATACCCAACTCAAAAGAGTTTGCTTTTCCGTAGAATGCTCTGTTAAGAACACCGTTGGTCTGTTTTCCGTTAAAATTGGTCTGCACATATACATCGGCGGATCCGCTGATTTCAAATGGCAATTTTGCTTTAAATTCTTCTACCTTCTCTTCGTAGGTTAATTTCTCTGCGGTGGAATCCGCATCATCCTTTTTCTTTTTGAGGGTAAGGCCGGGGTTGGCAAATGCTCCTGTAGTGATGGAAGCAAGTGTCAGGAATGTGAATAGTGTTTTTCTCATAGTAGCAACTTTTAGTGGGTTAAAAATTAATCTATTGCAAGTATAAAACATCTTTTTTAAGATTTTGCTCAGAAATTTTTATTTAATTTTTACTTAATCTGGAATTATCTTTAATTTTTCTCAGAAATTTTTCACATTTTTATTTTTATAACTTTTAAAGCACCATCAATAAACAATAACTTATAAATGGAATGTTAAGGGCGAAATTCAATGCTTAAGATTTTCTTAAACGTATGAATGAGTCCGTTCAGAAACTTTCTTGCTAATATTATAATCCAGTCTGACTGTATAGAATATATCTGCTCGGCTGCTTCAACCAATTAATTAAACCAGCTACATGGATGGCCAGTAACTCACCGGAGGAAATGGCCCTGAGATGTATCAACTTAAAATAACATATGCGCATGAATGTTACGAACAACCAAGAAAGCCTGTATCTGCCATCCTTTGAGAAAGACGCCTGTGGTATCGGGTTTGTCGCTCACCTGAAAGGAGAGAAATCTCACCGTATCATTCAGGATGCTCTTACCATGCTGGAAAACATGGAACACCGCGGCGCCTGTGGCTGCGAGGAAAACACCGGAGACGGTGCCGGTATCCTGATGCAGATTCCGCACGACTACTATGTCAACGAAGCAAAGAAATTCGGTGTGGAACTGCCCGCTTTAGGAAAATACGGTACGGGATTTATCTTTTTCCCGCAGGATGCCCAAAAACGCCAGGACTGTAAAGACTTCATCGAGAAAACAGCACAGAAACTGAATTTCAAGGTGCTGGGCTACCGCAAAATCAACACGAACAATGAACCGGTAGGGCCGTCTGCAAGAGCGGTAGAGCCTTGCGTCGAGCAATTATTCATTCAGCCACTCTTCGATTTCAAGGAAGACATCGAGCTGGAAAGAAAACTATATGTATTGCGTGCGCACACCGTTCGTGAAATCAACTATATTCTGGGCGGCAAGGATCAGTTTTACTACACCAACCTATCCTGCCATACCGTTATATATAAAGGACAATTGACTACCCATCAGGTGCGCCAGTACTACCCGGAACTGAATGACCCGACGGTGACTTCCGCACTCGCGTTGGTACACTCCCGTTTCTCCACCAATACCTTCCCGAAGTGGCGACTGGCACAGCCTTTCCGCTATATCGCGCACAACGGAGAAATCAATACCCTGCAAGGTAACCTGAACTGGATGCGCACCCGCGAGCACCTGCTCGAATGTGATGTGTTCACCAAGGAAGAAATTGATATGTTCATGCCTATCTGCTACCGCGATCAATCTGACTCCGCATCGCTCGACAACGTAGTGGAATTGTTATATCTCGCCGGTCGTTCGCTGCCGCACGCCATCATGATGCTGATTCCGGAAGCATGGCAGGACAACGACCAGATGGAAGACTGGAAAAAAGCGTTCTACGAATACCACGACTGCCTGATGGAACCTTGGGACGGACCTGCTTCTATCTGTTTCACAGATGGAAAAATGGTGGGTGCTACACTCGATAGAAACGGCTTGCGTCCTTCGCGCTTTGTAGTATACAACGACGGTCGCGTAGTGATGTCATCAGAAGCCGGTGCATTACCGACAGAAGAAGAAAAAGTCATTCAGAAAGGCCGCCTGCAACCAGGAAAGATGTTTATCATCAACATGGAAGAAGGCCGCATCATTTCCGATGATGAACTAAAAAGGGATATATGCACGCAACACCCTTACAGAGAGTGGCTGAACAAGCATAAAATCACCTTCAAGGATTTACCAAAATCCACGATTCCGGAAGAAAAATTATCTAAAAAAGAATTGCTGACTCAGCAACTCGCTTTCGGATACACTTCTGAAGATGTGCGCGTGGTGATTCAACCGATGGCGGAAACAGCTTATGAACCTATCGGTTCCATGGGTACCGACACACCGCTAGCGGTATTATCCAACCAATCACAGAATTTATCCAATTACTTCAAACAGCTATTCGCACAGGTCACCAATCCACCGATCGACCCGATTCGGGAGCGTATGGTAATGAGCACCTTCACCACATTGGGTGGTGCCAGCAGCATCCTGACAACAACAGAAAATCACTGTAAGCAGATAGCCATCCGTCAGCCGATTTTAACGGATGACGACATCGCCAAACTGCGTTATATCAACCACCCTGATTTTAAAATCATTACCATCAACTGCCTCTTCCCGAGCAGCGGCAAAAAAGGCGCATTGGAGCGTGCCATCGACAGCATCTGCAAAGAAGCTGAAGAAGCAGTAGCCAATGGCAACAACATCCTGATTTTATCTGACAAAGGCGTGGACAAAGACTACGCTCCTATCCCGTCTTTATTGGCGGTGGGCGCGGTGCACCATCATCTGATCCGCACCAAAACACGCATCGACTGCTCACTGGTAGTAGAAAGTGGCGATATCCGCGAAGTACACCATTTCGCTACACATATCGGATATGGCGCATCCTCTATCAATCCGTATCTGGCATATCAGACCATCTACGACCTGAACAAGGATAAACTCAGCCATCTCGGAAAACCGGATGAGAAACTGATAGAGAACTACATCAAAGCATCCAGCAACGGTTTGCTGAAAGTATTCTCCAAAATGGGTATTTCCACCTATCAGTCTTACCACGGCTCACAGATATTTGAGATTGTCGGCCTGAGTAAGAAAGTCGTGGAAAAATGCTTCAACGGCACTGTATCCAGACTCGACGGTATCGGATTCGATGAAATCGCGAAAGAAGTGCTGAAGCGCCACGCACTGGCATTCCCGGAACAGGAAAATCCTACTGCCCACCTCGAGGTAGGCGGACAGTTTCAGTGGAAACGCAGAGGCGAAGCGCACTTATTCAATCCTGATACCATTCACTTGCTGCAATACAGCACCAAGAAAAACGACTATAACTTATATAAGCAATACGCACAGAAAATCAATCAGCAGACAGACAGCGCGATTACACTGCGCAGCCTGTTGGATTTCGACTTTTCAAAAACAAAAGCAATTCCTATTGAGGAAGTGGAATCGGTAGAAAGCATCCTGAAACGTTTCGCTACGGGCGCAATGTCATTCGGTTCTATCTCTCATGAAGCGCATTCCACCCTCGCAATCGCGATGAACCGCATCGGCGGAAAATCCAACAGCGGCGAAGGCGGCGAAGATGAAATCCGATTTGAGAAAAAACCAAACGGCGACTGGGAACGTTCCGCTATCAAACAGGTGGCTTCCGGCCGATTCGGTGTAACGAGCTATTATCTCGCCAATGCGGATGAATTGCAGATTAAACTGGCACAAGGTGCTAAACCGGGTGAAGGCGGACAGCTTCCGGGGCACAAGGTAGATGAGTGGATTGGCCGCGTGCGTCACTCCACACCGGGCGTAGGTCTTATTTCACCTCCACCTCACCACGATATCTATTCCATCGAAGATTTGGCACAGCTGATTTTCGATTTGAAAAATGCCAATCCAAAAGCGCGCATCAGCGTGAAGCTAGTGGCGGAAGCCGGCGTCGGCACCGTAGCGGCGGGTGTGGCCAAAGCGAAATCGGATGTTATCCTGATTGCCGGTTACGATGGCGGAACAGGTGCATCTCCGATTTCTTCTATCAAACATGCCGGATTACCTTGGGAACTTGGTCTGGCGGAAGCACATCAGACACTCGTAAAAAACAACCTGCGCAGCCGCGTAGTATTACAAGCCGACGGACAACTCCGCACCGGAAAAGACATTGCTATCGCTACTTTGTTAGGCGCGGAAGAATATGGTATTGCCACCGCGGCACTCGTGGTGATGGGCTGTATCATGATGCGCAAATGCCATTTGAATACCTGCCCGGTCGGCGTAGCTACACAGGACAAAACCCTGCGCGAGCGCTTCACCGGCGACCCACAGCACGTCATCAACTTCTTCACGTTCATCGCCAACGACCTGCGTGAAATTATGGCGCAACTGGGCTTCCGCAGCATCAATGAGATGGTGGGACAAACACAAGTGCTGAAACGCAGAGATAATATCGACCATTGGAAATACAAACACCTCGACCTGAATCCGATTTTATACAAAGAAGAAGTAGGACCGGAAGTTGGTTTGTGTAAAATCATGAGACAAGCGCATCCGACCGATGATCCAATTCTGGATAAAAAACTCGTGACTGCAGCCGAAGCATCTTTGAAAAACAAAGAGAAAACCAACGGCACCTTCCCTATCATCAATACCGACCGTGCTGTCGGCGCCATGCTGAGCTACGAAATTTCCGTGGCACACAAAGGCGAAGGCTTACCGGAAGACACCATCAATTTCAAGTTTGTGGGCAGTGCCGGACAAAGCTTTGGTGCATTTGTGGCACCGGGCGTGCGTTTCGAACTGGAAGGCGAAGCCAACGACTATTTCGGAAAAGGCTTATCCGGTGGCAAGCTGATTGTCTATCCTTCTCCTAAAGCCGCTTTCGTACCAAGTGAAAATATCATCATCGGCAACGTGGCCTTCTACGGTGCCACCAGCGGTGAATCCTACATCAACGGGATGGCCGGCGAGCGTTTCTGCGTGCGTAACTCAGGCGTGAAAGCCGTAGTGGAAGGTGTGGGCGACCACGGCTGCGAATACATGACCGGCGGTCTGGCCATCATCCTCGGAAAAACGGGACGCAACTTCGCGGCCGGTATGAGCGGTGGTGTTGCTTATGTGTACGACACCGATAACAGCTTCCCGAAAAATGTCAATAAGGAAATGGTGGAACTGGAAACACCAGATGCGGAAGACCTGCAAACACTGCAACACTATATCGAGCGCCACGCTGCCTACACGGGTAGTGAACTCGCGAAAAACATCCTGGCGAACTGGGAGATTACTTCCGGTCAGTTTGTGAAAGTGATGCCGACAGATTACAAAAAAGTATTGTTAGCCAGAAAAAACAAAACGGAGAAAGTGGCAGGATAAAATTGCCAGCAACCAACCATTTATCAACGACTCAATAAAAAATACATGGGAAAACCAACCGGATTTTTAGAATTTACGAGAGAGCTGCCTTCGTACAAAGATGCTAAGGAGCGTATCAAAGATTATAATGAATTTTATCTGCCGTTCGCTGAAGAAAAGACTAAAACCCAGGCTGCGAGATGCATGGATTGCGGTGTACCTTTCTGTCATTACGGCTGCCCGCTCGGCAATATCATTCCTGAATTCAATGACGCGGCTTATAACGGCGACTGGAAGCTGGCGGCGGAGATTTTATTATCTACCAACAACTTCCCTGAATTCACCGGCAGAATCTGTCCTGCACCGTGTGAGGCTTCCTGCGTACTGGGTATCAACCAGCCGCCGGTAGCGATTGAGCACATCGAGAAATCCATTATTGAAAAGGCATTTGAATTAAACCTGATACAGCCGGTAGTTCCTACGGAAAGAACCGGTAAAAAAGTGGCGGTAGTGGGCTCCGGTCCTGCCGGTATGGCGACCGCGGCTCAGCTCAACAAAGCCGGACACACCGTGACCGTATTTGAAAGAGCGGATCGCATCGGCGGATTGCTGCGCTACGGTATTCCTGATTTCAAACTGGATAAAAAAGTGGTGGAACGCCGCGTGCAGCTGATGGAACAGGAAGGCATTACCTTCCAAACCAACACCAATGTAGGCGTTGATGTTACAGCGGAAGATTTACTCAAAGAATTTGACGCGGTGGTATTGTCCGGCGGCTCTACAGTGCCGCGCGATCTGCCAATTCCGGGCCGTGCATTAAAAGGCATTTATCCGGCGATGGAATTCCTATCGCAGCAAAACAAACGCGTGTCCAACATTGCGACGGAAGTGGATCATCAGGGAAAAAAATATGAAAACGGCGATCTGCTGGCCACCGGCAAAAATGTACTGGTGATTGGTGGTGGTGACACCGGCTCCGACTGCGTGGGCACTTCCAACAGACACGGTGCGGCTTCCGTTACTCAAATAGAATTATTGGGCAAACCACCGGTGAACCGCGCGGAAAGCACGCCGTGGCCAACCTGGCCGATGATGCTGCGCACATCTTCTTCGCATGAAGAGGGCTGTAACCGCGAATGGAGCATTTTAACGAAAGAATTTGTCGGCAATGACCAAGGTGAACTCACCGGCGTAAAAATCGCGGAAATCGAATGGAAAACGGTGGATGGCAGACCGCAGATGTCGGAGATTCCGGGCACGGAAAAAGTAATTCCTTGTGAGCTGGCACTGCTGGCGATGGGCTTTGTACATCCGCAACACGATGGACTGCTGAAATCGCTGTCGGTAGAACTCGATGAGCGTGGCAATGTGAAAGCCAATAACTATAAAACAAGCGCAGACAAGGTATTCACTGCCGGCGATATGCGAAGAGGTCAGAGTTTGGTGGTATGGGCGATTTCTGAAGGCCGCGAGTGCGCGCGCCAGGTGGATATCTTCCTGATGGGAGAAAGCCAGCTCGAAGCGAAAGACGAAGGATTATTACAGACCAACGGTTAATACCGATACAATTCAGCTACTGTTTTGCGCTTGCTGTTTGCTTATAGTAGCCGTCCCGGACCACGTGTCCGGGATTTTTATTTGCAAAAAGTGGAGGAATGGATAATTGCAAAATGCAAAATGTCTGAAATCTGAATTCATAATTCTGAAATCTGAAATCTCACTAAATCACGGTCGACAGTCCACAGACCACAGTCCGCCGTTCTCGCGATGCCGCTGCCGCGACGTTGTCATATTGAGCGCAGCGAAATATCTCTGTTTTAATGGATAATAGATAATTATCTTTAGGTGTCCGGTCAGAGATTGGTTGAATTAATTGGCGCTATTCGTCTTTCACAAGACTAGCACAAAACGGGAACACAAAACTATCAATACACCACAAAAGTTGGTGCGTGGTACAATGTTCATTTAACCACGCCACCAACCTTTAAGCCAAATGCCTGTTACCTATTGTGTTATTAATCATTATCATTGAAAGTAATGTCTTCATCGTCCTCGACAATTTCTTCTATTGGTTGTTGAAAATGTTTATCAATTCCCCAATTCTTAATAATCCAATCAGTCAACTCCACTCTTCTTTTTTTACAGTTTTCAGGCGTCCAATCTTCAAAGTCATGTGCAATTTTACGTTCTTGTTTGATGTCAGAATTTGAATAGTAAAATTCGTAAATCTTTTGCCCATTATCATTAAACCCTTTACTTTTTCTGTCAAATTCAAAGTTGCTGTAACGTGAATTGTCTTTTGTTAAGACTAAGTTTGAAATGTCGTGCAAGTATTTTTTTCGATCTTCATTTGTCCATTTATTCAGCCAATTTGAATTTGCATCTGGATTTTGGGGTAAAATGTGTTCTATTGTTGAATCGGTTAAATCTTCCCAATGTAACTTTGGTTTGTTTTTGCCCTGTAGAAGGAATAGCTCATACTCAAAAAGAGTATATTTTAATAATCTTTTGTAATGATACCACTCATGAAAATCTTCGGTGAGTGATTTTCTAAAACCATTTTCAGGCGAATACCAATTTATTGTTCCATATATCCATTCTGTAACAGAATTTAATGGGTGACTTGAAGTGAACACATCATCAGCCCAACGATAAAATTTAGACAAACCTGCATTACTTCTTTTTCCTTCCCAAAGAAACACTCTATAGGAGAACATCTCAATGGATTTTAAGAAATCTATGTATTCATCATTCAATATTTCGTTGTTTTCACGTCTAATTCTTGCGGCAACCATTAAAGGTAAATAATTAGCAATGTTACCTGCATTTCTGATTTTTATCAGAAGGCTTAATTCGTTATCATCAAAACAAGATTGGTCTGGTTTAATTAATATTGAATAGTGTTTTGAAATTAAAGCAAGACCGTCAACGAACTTTAGTAAAAATGATTTTACTTCATCTTTTGATTTTTTTGAAAAATTCCTAAGAGGAATTACATCATCTGACTTAAAACCACTATATCCATTCCAGTTTTTTGGTGTATAGCTTACAAACAATGTCCAAGCAATACGTAAGCATTGGCTCTCACTACCATTGGCTTTCGCAATGTTTACATATACTTCCTTCCAGGTTTTATTTATTGTGCTGGTAAAATCGTCTTTTTCTGAAATGTCAGGAATATTCCTATAGACCCAATACATAAGATAATTTTTGAGTAATTCCATGGAGGATAAATCTTTTCCTCTTGAATTCATTAACTCGAAGGTCATTCCGATTTCACTTTCAAATTCTATTGGATAAAAAGAAAAGTTGAGTTTACGAATAATTGCATCGAACAAATCTCTCAAATAATCCTCCCCATTTTCGGCTCTAATTTCAAGTTGTTCCTGAATATGTTTTCTCAAAAAACTGTATGCTTCATAAATTCTTTTTTGATGAACGGAATTTGCTTCGATATTGCTAAAGCCTTTTGATATTAAATCCAAATAGAAATCAGCAGTATCATTGTTCAGCCTTAATTTACTTTTACTACCTGAGTAGAGGTAAATGGGGATTTCAGCAGTAAATTCGTTTAGTCCAATTTTAATTAGCTCTTTAATAATGATTGATAAGTAAAGGCTACAAGTTGTAAGTCTTTGTTGCCCATCCACAATATCAACAATTTCAAGTTTTTTTGTTCCGTAATTTTCTGTTGGTTTTGTGTTTGGTTGGTAAA
>JADLAH010000252.1 GCA_020848315.1 Chitinophagales bacterium
ACATTTTATACACTACCGACATAAAAAATCCCGGAACGAGTCCGGGATTTTGTCAGTAAAAACTTGTTTTATATTAGCTGCCGCACATTTCGCATTCGCCCGGATTTTCCAGACTGCATACTTTCTGTGCCTGCAGAAACTCATCTACGGTCATACCAAATTCTGCAGCTCTTTCTTCGATTGTTTTTTCTTTAATGGCAACAACAGGTTCTGCAAAAATTTCCTGTTGCGCACCGGCAACCTGTTCGTAGATAGGCGCTACTGCTGCCTGTTTTTCCACCGGTTTCTCCACTTCGCCTTCCACTTTCACCTGTTTCGCTTTCGACATATCCACGGTGAATTTGATTGGGTCGACGGCAGGACGGGAACGCAGGTAATACATACCCGTTTTCAATCCTTTTTCCCATGCATAGAAATGAGCGGAAGTCAGTTTTTTATAATTCGGACTCTCCATGAAGAGGTTCAAACTCTGGCTTTGGTCGATGAAAGCGCCACGGTCGGCAGCCATATCAATGATAGCGCGCTGTTTGATTTCCCACGCTGTTTTGTAAAGGTCTTTGGTCTCTTGCGGTATGCCTTCGATAGATTGAATAGAACCATTGTTGGCGATGATGGCATTTTTCATCTCTTCGCTCCACAATCCCTGGTCAATCAGGTCTTTCAGCAAGTGTTTGTTCACGACCATAAACTGACCGCTCAATACACGACGGGTATAGATATTGGAAGTGTACGGTTCAAAACATTCATTGTTTCCGAGAATCTGAGAAGTAGATGCCGTTGGCATTGGCGCTACGAGCAAACTATTGCGCACACCGTGTTCCATAATTTCCTTGCGCAGTGTTTCCCAATCCCATCTGTCGGAAGGTGTTACATTCCACATATCGAACTGGAAGATACCTTGTGAAATCGGAGAACCCTGGAAAGTCTCGTAAGGACCTTCGACTTTCGCCATATCTTTTGACGCGCACAATGCGGCGTAATAGATCGTTTCGAAAATATTTTTATTAAGGATACGCGCTTCTTCGCTGTCGAACGGATGGCGCAACATCATAAAAGCATCTGCGAGTCCCTGCACACCTAATCCAACAGGACGATGGCGCATATTACTGTTTCTGGCCTCTTCCACCGGATAGAAGTTGATATCGATTACGCGGTTCAGGTTCTTGGTAACGATATACGTGATTTCGTACAATTTTTCGAAATTGAACGTGTTGTTTTCTACAAAACGGCTCAGGTTGATGGATGCGAGATTACATACCGCGATTTCATCCGGTGATGTATACTCCACGATTTCCGTACACAGGTTACTGGAACGGATAACGCCCAGATTTTTCTGGTTGGATTTCCTGTTGACATGGTCTTTGTACAACATGTACGGTGTTCCCGTTTCTGTCTGGCTATCCAGGATGTGGAACCACAAATCCTGCGCATTGATAACTTTTCGGTATTTTCCTTCCGCTTCGTATTTCAGGTACAATGCTTCGAATTCATCGCCGTAAGTATCTGCCAGTCCCGGACATTCGTTCGGACACATCAGCGCCCATGAGCCATTGTCACGCACACGTTTCATGAATAAATCCGGAATCCAGAGCGCGAAGAACAAATCGCGGGCTTTCATTTCTTCTTTTCCGTGTGGTCTTCTTAACTCCAGGAAATCGAAGATATCTGCATGCCACGGCTCCAGATAGATGGCAAAGGCACCTTTGCGCTTGCCACCGCCCTGATCCACATAGCGCGCGGTGGAATTGAATACCTGCAACATCGGCACGAGTCCGTTGCTTTCGCCACCGGTACCTTTGATATAGCTTCCTTTCGCTCGGATATTGTGAATGCTGAGTCCGATACCACCGGCCGACTGGGAAATTTCCGCACAGTTTCTCAGGGTATCGTAGATACCTTTGATGCTGTCGTCTTTCATCGTCAACAGGAAACAGGAAGACAACTGCGCTTTCGGCGTACCTGCATTATATAATGTAGGGGTCGCGTGTGTAAACCATTTTTCCGACATCAGATCGTAGGTCTGGATGGCAGCGTCGATATTTTCTTTGTGAATACCAACGGCCACACGCATCAGCATATGCTGCGGACGCTCCACCACCTTTCCGTGCATACGCAACAGATAGGATTTTTCAAGTGTTTTGAAGCCGAAGAAATCATAATTGTAATCGCGGTGATGAACGATAGCCGCATCGAGGCGGTCTCTGTTCGCCATGATGATTTCATATACATCATCCGCAATCAGCGGCGCGAGTTTATTGGTTTTCGGATCAACATAAGTATATAATTCCTCGATGATACGGGAAAAATTCTTCTTGGTATTTTTATGAAGATTGGACACCGCAATACGTGCCGCCAATACGGCATAATCCGGGTGTGCGACAGTCATATTGGCACTCGTGCGTGCCGCCAGTTCATCCAGCTCAGTGGTGGTCACCCCATCATACAAACCCTGAATCACTGCCTGTGCCACTCTGTGCGGCACCACAAAAGTGGCATTCAGTCCGAAGGAAAGTTTGCTGATGCGCGCTGTAATCTTATCGAAGTGGACAGGCTCCTTTCTGCCATCACGTTTAATTACGAACATATCTTATAGTTTTTTGGTTTTTTATTAAAAATCATCGTCAAAATCAATCACCACTTTTTTCTCTCCGGCTTCCATTCCCGCTTTTCCGTATTCTGTAGGGCGCTCTTCAAAGAAATTGGTTTTTCCCTGCGTAGAGATTTTCTCCATGAACGGAAACGGATTGGTCGCGTTGTACACTTTCGGATACCCTAAAGCCACGAGCAGTCGGTCGGCCACGAACTCGATGTATTCGCACATCAGGCTGGCATTCATACCGATGATGGATACCGGCAATGAGTCTTTCACAAATATTTTTTCACACTCCACGGCATCGCAGATAATCTGGTAGATTTCCTCTTTACTGAGTTTATTTTCCAGCATAGAATACAGCAAGCACGCGAAATCGCAGTGCATACCTTCATCGCGACTGATGAACTCGTTGGACTTACCCAGACCTTTCATCATACCTCTGTCGGTGAGCCAGAAAATGGAGCAGAAGCTGCCACTGAAGAAGATGCCTTCCACCGCAGCAAAAGCCACGAGACGGTGTGCAAAAGAAGGTGCACTGTCAATCCATTTCAGCGCCCATTTGGCTTTCATCTGTACACAGTCAAGTGTTTCGATGGCATTGAACATCTTATCTTTTTCTGACGGATCTTTGATAAATGTATCAATCAGCAGCGAGTACATTTCTGAGTGTACATTTTCGATAGCCACCTGAAACCCGTAGAAACAACGCACTTCCGGAATAGTCACATCCTGCATGAAGTTCACCACGAGATTCTCATTAACGATACCATCGCTGGCCGCGAAAAATGCCAATACATGTTTGATAAAATGGCGTTCGTTGTCTGTCAGTTTCTTTTCCCAATCCACCACATCCTGGCTCAAATCCACTTCCTCTGTTACCCAGAAACTGCGTAAGGCGGTTTTATACATCGACCATACTTTGTCGTGTTTGATGGGAAAAAGGACGAAGCGATTGTCACTTTCCTGCAAAATTTTTTCAGTAGCCATTAATGTGTCCATTCTACAAATAATTTAGTAAATAAAAAAAGTTACCTTGAAATAAGGATTTCTATGTTTCTCCTTTCGACATCTTAAAGCTACTCCAAACCATTTGTTTAAACAATTTCAACTTTTCCACATGAGTGCAATACTCAATGTTAATTCAATTGATTATCAGTATTTTGTATTAAATATGAAAGACGTGAAAAAGTATCAACAACAGGGTGTTGGAAACGTGAATAAAATGCGAAAAAAAAAGTTGAAAAATTATTCGCGGAGTTGAGAGTCAATAAATATGGTCACTGGCCCGTCATTGAGCAGTTCGACCTGCATATCGGCGCCGAATTCTCCGGTGGCTACCTTTTTTCCGGTAATACTTTCCATCTGTG
>JADLAH010000253.1 GCA_020848315.1 Chitinophagales bacterium
CGCATCGGCGGGCTGGAGCGCGATTTCTCTCCTAAAGCATGGGATAAGATTAACGTGTTCATGCGGGAATTCCCGAAAGCACTGACTGAATTCCAGAAGCTGGTCGACAGAAACAGGATTTTCATGGACAGAACCATCAATGTGGGACCTATTTCTCAGGAAATGGCGTTGGATTATGGCTTCACCGGTCCGAACCTCCGTGCCGCCGGCGTGGATTATGATGTTCGCGTAGCGAGCCCATATTCTTCTTACGAAGATTTCCAGTTCGATATTCCTGTTGGTACCAACGGCGATACCTACGACCGCTATATGGTGCGCATGGAAGAGATGTGGCAAAGCTACGGCATCATCCAGCAGGCCATCAAGAATATGCCGGACGGCAGTTTTCATGCCGACTTGCCGGAGTTCTATCTGCCGCCCAAACAGGATGTATACAGCAAAATGGAAGCGTTGATTTACCATTTTAAAATAGTCATGGGCGAAACAGAGATTCCGAAAGGAGAGGTCTACCATGCTGTGGAAGGTGGCAACGGAGAATTGGGTTTCTATCTGGTCAGCGATGGCGGACGCCAACCGTTCCGATTGCATTTCCGTCGCCCTTGTTTTATCTATTATCAGGCTTATACGGAAATGATTAAAGGTGGTTTGCTCAGCGATGCTATCCTCACCATGAGTAGCATGAATGTGATAGCCGGAGAATTAGACGCGTAGAAGTATTGTTATAAAAAAGAAGTTTGAAGGAATGACAACAACAGAGATACAATTCAGTCAGGAAGCACAGCAAAAGGTGCAGGAAATACTGAATCAATACCCGAAAGAAAAAAGTAAGTCAGCCCTGCTGCCTTTGTTGCATCTGGCGCAGGCCGAATTCGACGGATGGCTGAGCGTGCCGGTAATGGACTACGTGGCATCTATCCTCAAAATACAACCGATTGAAGTGTATGAAGTAGCATCCTTCTACACCATGTTCAATTTGCAGCCGGTAGGAAAATACCTGATTGAAGTATGTCAGACCAGCTCCTGCTGGATGTGTGGTGCGGAAGATATCGTGCGATATCTCGAGCAAAAACTGGGCGTTCCGACAGGAGAGATTTCTGCCGATGGAATGTTTCAGGTGAAAACCGTGGAATGTCTCGGATCTTGCGGCACAGCACCGATGTTCCAGATTGGCGACCAATACTACGAAAACCTGACATTCGAAAAAATCGATGCTATTTTAGAGGAACTGAAACAAGAAAACAAGAGAAGCAGATATTGTTAACATTATCCGATGTGGTTTCTCTGAAACTGCATCCTGAGTTATAAAGATGAGCAAGAAATTACTATTAGCAAACGACCATATTCCGGGTATCAACACCCTGGAAGTCTATCGTCAGCACGGTGGATACAAAGCACTTGAAAAAGCGCTGAAGTCCATGAAACCTGATGATATAGTGGAAGAAGTGAAAAAATCGGGTTTGCGCGGCCGTGGTGGTGCGGGCTTCCCGACAGGCATGAAATGGAGTTTCCTCGCCAAGCCGGAAGGCGTTCCACGCTATCTGGTGTGCAATGCCGATGAGTCGGAGCCGGGCACTTTCAAAGACCGCTATCTGATGGAGCGCATTCCGCATTTACTGATAGAAGGGATGATTGTATCCAGCTATGCATTGGGTGCCAATACTTCGTATATCTATGTGCGCGGCGAGTATTTTTACATCATCAAAATCCTGCAGAAAGCGATTAAAGAAGCGTATGCTGCCGGTTTATTAGGAAAGAATATTTTAGGATCCGGATACGACCTGGATTTATATGTGCAGCCCGGTGGTGGTGCTTACATTTGCGGAGAGGAAACCGCCTTGCTGGAATCGCTCGAAGGCAAACGCGGCAACCCGCGCATCAAGCCGCCATTCCCGGCAGTAGCCGGTTTGTGGGGCTGTCCGACCGTGGTGAACAATGTGGAAACCATCGCGGCAGTTGTGCCGATTGTCAATATTTCCGGAGATGAATATGCCAAGATTGGCATCGGAAAATCTACCGGAACAAAGCTGATTTCCGCATCCGGACATATCAATAAACCGGGTGTTTATGAAATAGAATTAGGCGTTCCTGTAGAGGAATTTATCTACAGTGACGAATATTGCGGCGGTATCCGCAACGGCAAAAAACTGAAAGCTGTCGTGGCCGGTGGTTCTTCCGTTCCGATTCTTCCGACAGAACTCATTCTGAAAACCGCCAAAGGCGAGCCGCGACTGATGAGCTACGAATCCCTGGGGGACGGTGGTTTCGCTACCGGTACCATGCTGGGATCCGGCGGATTCATTGTCATGGATGAAGATACCTCCGTAGTGAAAAATCTGTTCACCTTTGCCCGTTTCTATCACCATGAAAGTTGCGGACAATGTTCGCCTTGCCGGGAAGGAACAGGATGGATGGAAAAAATCCTGCAGAAATTCATAGACGGAAAAGCTACCATGAGCGACATTGATTTGCTCTGGGATGTACAAAGCAAGATAGAAGGAAAAACGATTTGTCCGCTGGGCGAGGCAGCTGCATGGCCGGTGGCCGCGGCAATCCGTCACTTCAGACATGAGTTTGAGGAGTATGTGAATCGTCCGGAATCCATCCACGATGTGAAACACTACTTCAGATTAAATAATATAGAAGAAGCATAAAATGGCAAAAGTTACGATAGACGATATCACGATAGAAGTTCCGGACGGAACGACCATTTTGCAGGCAGCACGCATGATAGACGAGCAGCACGGTACTAATATCGCACCGCCGACGATGTGCTATTATTCCAAACTGAAAACAACCGGTGGCTACTGCAGAACCTGCATCGTGAGTGTGACACAAGGCTCTGAAAAAGATCCGCGTCCGATGCCAAAACCGGTGGCCAGCTGCCGTACAACGGTGATGGATGGTATGGTCGTGCGCAACAACACTTCTCCGGAATTGCTGGAAGCACGCGCCGGTGTGGTGGAATTTTTGCTCATCAATCACCCGCTGGATTGTCCGGTGTGTGACCAGGCCGGCGAATGTCACCTGCAGGACCTCGGATATGAAAACGGAAAGGAAGCTACCCGCTACGAATTTCCGCGCAGAGAATTTGAACCTATCGATATCGGCGACAAGATTAAACTGCACATGAATCGTTGCATCCTTTGCTATCGCTGCGTGAAAACCTGCGAACAGATTACAGATGGCCGTGTGCATGGCGTTATCAACCGCGGTGATCACGCGGAAATATCCACCTATATTGAGAAAGCCATAGATAATGACTTCTCCGGAAACGTGATAGATGTGTGTCCCGTTGGAGCACTGACCGACCGTACTTTCCGTTTCAAAAGCCGTGTGTGGTTCACCAATCCGGTGGATGCGCACCGCGACTGCCCGACTTGCAGTGGTAAAGTTCGTTTGTGGATGAAAGGCAAGGATGTGCTGCGCGTGACAGCCCGCAAAGACAGATGGGGTGAAGTGGAGGAATTTATCTGCAATACCTGTCGTTTTGATAAAAAAGACGTGACCGACTGGCGCATCGAAGGACCAAGTAAAATCAGTCATCACTCTGTGATTTCACAAAACCACAATGAACTCCGCCAGGTACAATTGGGTGTCAGAAAACAATTGCAGCAATGGGACGGACATAAATATGGTTTGGGCGAAGGAGCACTGGATCCGAACAATCAGTAAACATGGAATAAAACAGCATCGCAGACAATGGAAATCTACTTAATATATAAAGCACTTTTAGTTCTCACCGTGTTCCTGATAGCATTGGGTGTGGCTGCATACGCCACATATGCGGAAAGGAAAGTAGCCGCTTTCATGCAGGATAGAATCGGGCCGGACAGAGCGGGACCTTTTGGTTTGCTGCAGCCGATTGCCGATGGTATAAAAATGTTTATGAAAGAAGAAATCATGCCGACCTTCTCGAATAAGTTTCTCTTTATCCTCGGACCGAGTCTGGCCATGATGACGGCGCTGATGGCTACCGTACTCATTCCGTGGGGCGGCGACCTCGTTATCAACGGTGAGACTTATCCGCTCCAAATCACCGATATCAATATCGGTGTATTATACATTTTCGGCGTAGTTTCCATCGGTGTTTACGGCGTGATGATTGGTGGCTGGGCATCCAATAACAAATACTCTCTGCTCGGTGCTATCCGTGCCTCTTCACAGATGATCAGCTACGAGATTGCGATGGGATTGGCTATCATCGCATTGCTGATGACCACCGGCACACTCAGCTTACGCGAGATCACACAGCAGCAGGCCGGCAGCCTCTGGAATGTAGTGTATCAGCCGCTCGGGTTTCTCATATTTTTGATTTGCGCGTTTGCGGAACTCAACCGTGCGCCTTTCGATTTGCCGGAATGCGAAACGGAACTCGTAGGTGGCTATCACACAGAATATTCTTCCATGAAACTAGGTTTCTACCTGTTTGCGGAATATATCAATATGTTCATTTCCTCCGCGGTGATTGCTACGTTCTATTTCGGAGGATACAACATTCCGTTCCAGGAATATATCCCCGTGGATGGCAATGTGCTGGCGGTATTGCAGTTATTATTCTTCTTTGCCAAGGTCATCTTCTTCATATTCTTCTTCATGTGGGTGCGCTGGACGCTTCCGCGTTTCAGATATGATCAGCTGATGGGCCTGGGCTGGAAAGTATTAATTCCATTAGCCATTTTTAATATTATTGCAACAGCTGTATTGATGTATGCATTAG
>JADLAH010000254.1 GCA_020848315.1 Chitinophagales bacterium
GCACCTCTGATATTGCCAATGTAAATAATATCCTCGACAGAAGTGAAGTTGCTACCGCATGCGGATACAGCAAACATATACGTGATTATGCGGGTTGCAGTGCTGTAGCAACAACAACACCTGATGCAGCCTTCACCGCTGACAAAAATATTGGATGTGCTCCGCTCAAAGTGAATTTCACCAATCAGACTACCGGAAATGCTACCCAATGGAGATGGGATGTAGACAATAACGGCAGCACGGATTATACCACTGAACACGCCACACACACCTTCACCTCTCCTGGTATCTACAACGTAAAAATGACAGCGATAAATGCTGCCGGCAAGGATTCCATTGTGAAATTTGCGCACATTATTGTTGCACCATCTTTGAATGTATCACTGGAAGTAGCGCAACATGTGTCTTGCTACAATGGTGCTAACGGCAGTTTAAAGGTAATTCCTGCCGGAGGCAGCGGCCTGAATCTGAATTTCAACTGGGATAATGGACAAACCGGTCAGGTAATCAATAATCTCAAAGCCGGAAAATATACTGTTACGCTAAAAGACAGCTATAACTGTACAGTTAGTGCCAGCGCGGTTATTCAGCAGCCCGAAGATATCCAGGTACAGATAAATACTACGGAAAATGAAAGAAGCAGCAATACCGTATTAAATGTAGCAGGCGGTACAGCCCCTTATGTACTTCAGTTGAACAACGGATTGGAAGTACAGGCTAATACACCCATCAGCAACCTGACAGCAGGCAGCTACACCGTTACGGTAACAGACAAAAACAGCTGTGTTAAATCCACTACTTTTTCCATACAGAATATTACTACCGGACTGATAGATGCAGAGCGCAGCTTTGAGTCGCTGAATATTTTCCCGAATCCGGCCAAAGGCCAGGTGAATATTCACTTTTCACTTAAACAATATGGCACTATTAATCTGGAAATGTACACATTATCAGGCCAAACTACCTACCAAAATGTATTTGAAAATATTAAAGAACAACAAGCATTTATCGATCTGAGCGGGTACAGCGCAGGTTTGTATCTGTTGAAAATTTCTACGCCGGAAGGCGACACATTCCGCAAAATCATGGTACAATAATATTTTTTTGTTTCTTTTCAGTGTTATGTTAGAGCCTGTGTTTTCACACAGGCTTTTTTATTTTTTCATAATGTGGGATTCCTGTGGTTTTGCGTAATTTTACGCCATGAAAAAGCGCGTCATAGTAGGTTTATCCGGTGGAGTAGATTCTAGTGTTGCAGCCTATCTGATGCAGCAGCAGGGCTACGAGGTGATTGGTCTGTTTATGAAAAACTGGCACGATGGCAGCGTCACCATCCAGGGTGATTGCCCGTGGATAGATGACAGCAATGATGCGCTGCTCGTCGCACAGAAACTTGGCATTCCGTTTCAGACACTGGACCTCAGTGAAGAATATAAGACACGTATCGTGGACTATATGTTTGCTGAATACGAAGCCGGCAGAACGCCCAATCCGGATGTTTTGTGTAATCGGGAAATCAAATTTGATATATTCCTGAAACATGCGCTGGCCATAGGCGCTGATTATGTTGCCACCGGACACTATTGTCGCAAAGACAGTATTGAAAAAGACGGACAGACGGAATACCGTCTGCTGGCCGGCATCGACCCGAACAAAGACCAGAGTTATTTCCTCTGCCAGTTGAGTCAGGAACAGCTCAGCAAAGCCATCTTCCCTGTTGGCGAACTAACCAAACCACAGGTGCGTGCCATCGCCAAAGATCTGGATTTAATTACTGCAGAAAAGAAAGATTCTCAGGGATTATGCTTTATCGGCAAAGTGCGGCTGCCGGAATTTTTACAACAACAGTTGCAACCTAAAAAAGGTCAGGTTATATTAATTCCCAACGAAATTCTTTCGGAAAAACCAACTTACTCCTTCGATACATGTTCGGATGAGGAAATAAAAGTACTCACCCAAGCGCCCGTACTACATCCGTCAGACGGAAAAATTATAGGTGAACATAATGGTGCTCATTATTATACCATCGGACAACGAAAAGGCCTCGGCATCGGTGGATTTAAAACGGGCTTGTTTGTGATTGGCACTGACACGAAGGAAAATATTATTTATCTGGGGGAAGGTGAAGACCACCGCGGACTCAACAGAGCAGGATTATTTATCCGACAGGAAGACATCCACTGGATACGCGAGGACAGACGCCTGCAGCCCGGAGAAGAATGCTGTTATTCTGCGCGCATCCGCTACCGGCAGCCACTGGACCAATGCTGTCTGTATATGCGCGAGGAAGGTCTCTACATTATATTTAACCAACTGCAGAAAGGAATTACACCCGGACAATTTGCAGCCTGGTATGAGGGCGATGAACTTGTAGGCTCCGGCGTAATTACACACTAACCAGCAAAAACAACATAAAAAAATCCCGATAGCAGTATCGGGATTTTTTTTTATTTCAAATCAAATGAATGATAAGATTAATGGTGGTTGTTATCCAACACTTTGTCTTTGGCAAACAGAATACCAAATCCTAAAATCAGGATGGAGAACATAAAGAAATAGAATACACCAGCCTGAGAAAGTGTCAGTTTTTTCACTGCATTATAATCGAGATATGCAGATGAGTTCAGGTATAAGAAAGTGGAGACAGTTAAGTAGATTGTACCTAACACACACAGAATTGCTCCGAATACTTTAGTTAACTTTGCCATTGTGAAATGTTGTTTGCACAAAATTAAAGAAACTTCTTCAATAAGTACTACTATTTATCAACATAAAGTTAACTTAATCTTGGCTAGAGTGTAGTCACCACTTTCACACGGGAAGCCACCCAAATAGCCACTATTCCGGTAAGCACAGAGACATAACCGACGTAATGAAAATTTTCAATGGTGCCACCCGGCCCCTGCGACACAATAAATCCGCTGGCAATAGAAGCAATACCCGTACCGAGTTCCATACAGGCGGAACGCATACTCATGAAGCCACCCCGTTTTTCCGGTGTGGTGGCCGCCGACATCAGGGTATAAGCCGGAATCATACGACCTGCTGCGAGAATAAAGAAGAATGCACATACAATAGTAGCGAGTATCATGCTCACCTTGTTGATATGCGTACTGATAATAATCGGGATGAACGACAAAATCACGAGCACCACAAAGGATGGAAAATTCCCCCGCTTATCTGAAAAACGGCCGATGAACGGTGTAGATATAATCGTGCAAACACCACCGATACCATACATAATCGGCACCAGATCTTCATCAAAACCAACATTATTGACCATGTAAGGTACGATAAACTGAATCACCACATAATGACTGAACACCAGCAGAAAAGCCAGCCAGAGCGCCATCACCTGGTTATGATCACTGAAGATATTTTTAAGTGCAGTCAGCGGATTGACAACAGGTGTGCGGTGACTTAAATGTCCTTTGATGGAAGGAATCCAGACAATCACTGCAAGCAGGGAAAAAATAGAAACAGCACCGAGTACGATAAATGGCATCTGGATATTGAATTGTTTTGCCAGAAATAAACCGAAAGGCACGCCTGTAATCGCGGCCACGGCAAATGACAAGGAAACAATGCTCATCGCGGTGGCGCGTCGCTGATATGGAATCAAATCGCTGACAATGGCAATGCAGACGCCGCCGATAATCCCGCCGAAGATGCCGGTAAATCCGCGGTATATCACCAACATGTGGAAATCATAGGCAAATCCACACAGAAATGTACCTGCGATAAAGCCGACAAATGTCCAGATCAGCAATAGCTTTCGGTCGAATCTGTCCATGATAGATGCAGACAAAAAACCGGCTACACCGGCCACCAGCGAATACACGGACACCACCATCGTGGATTGCACCGGAGACACCGAAAATGTTTTCATGATAATATTGCCCAATGGCATCAGTAGCATAGAATCCACCGTTGCCAGATAACTCACCATTGACAGCAAAAACACTATCAGATATTCATTTTTTTTGCCATTCGGCAAATGTTCTTGCCCCACTACCAAACTATCTACACTATCCATTATTACGTATTTACAATTACAAAATCAGACAGGTAAAGATAAAACAATCCGCCTGCTTTCCTTTCATCTTTTACAGTGAATCTGCATCCGCCAGCCGCCTTACTCCGTCCGACATTTCCGCCACAAAAAAGTCCGCTTTGAGGCCCGTTTTTTCTGCATATTTCTTCCCCACATACTGCATAAACCTTGGTGTCTTTTCCTTTTCCACCAACGCGATGCAGCAACCACCAAACCCCGCTCCCGTCATACGCGCACCCAGGCATCCGTCGAAATGCGTACTGTAATGCACAATGGTATTCAACTCGTGGCCGGACACTTCATAATCTTCATCGAGAGAGATATGCGACTCTGTCAGCAACTGCCCGAATGTTTCCATATCGCCAGCCTCCATAGCTTCCGCCGCCAGCAGCACCCGTTTGTTTTCGAGCACCGCGTGCTTGGCGCGTTTATACAGCATATCATCCGACAGATAGCCCAGCGAAATTTCGTGGACATGACACAAATCTTCCGCCGGATCAAACGGACTCATCTGCGCAAAGGCCGCATCACATTCTGCCCGGCGCTCATTGTATTTGGACTCCGCCAGCGAGCGCGATTTATTGGAATTAATAATTACTAAATTATTTGTTCCGAAATCCGCACGCACATATTCATAATCGAGGGTGGCGCAATTCAGCAACATTGCTTCTTTTTCCCGGCCATTGGCTATTGCAAACTGATCCATGATACCGCAGTTAACGCCTACATATTTCCTTTCAGCAGTCTGCGCATCGAGTGCCAGCTGTGTTCTGTCGGCACGATAATTTTCCTCTCCGAAAATAAACGCGATAAGACATTCCAGTGCCGCTGAAGAAGACAGTCCCGCTCCCAACGGAAGGTCACTGGCCATCACGATATCAGCACCACCCAAGGGCAGCTTCTTGTCCTGCATCACCTGCAATGTGGCGCGGATATAATCCGACCAGTGCAACGGCTCCGATTTCTTATTGAAAACAGGATATTCACCGACAGAAAAAACCACCTCTTCCTGCATATCGTGAGCATACACACGCACCACCTGATCAGAACGGTGGTGAACGATTGCCGTTATACCTAGTGAAATAGCGGCCGGCAGTACAAATCCACCGTTATAGTCGATATGTTCGCCAATCAGATTGACGCGTCCCGGAGAAAAATAAGTGACAACGGGATGCTCTCCGTATTTTTCCCTGAATAAAGTATGCAGTAGGTCTTTATCGTACATAGACGATAAAAATAAGAAAATAGGATAAAATGAAATAAAAAAAGGGAACACTGCATCGTATTCCCTTCGTTATTTTTTGTTATCTGCCGAGATTATCCGGATAGATACCCTGTGCAATTTTATTTCGGATGGCATTTATCACCAGATCTTTCTCTTCTGAATAAGTCACGCCGCACCAGTCTTTGCCGTCCGGCAGCAATTGCACTTTGACTTTTCCTTCTTTCATCATCTTGGAAACGACGGTTGGAATCAGGAATTCCGCTTTCATTTCCTGTTTGTTGGCTTCAAAGAACTCCTGCCACTGCCGCTCGAGTTCCTCGAACAGGAAACAAGAAAAGCCCCAGAAATTCATGGAAGCAAAGCTGTTAAACGGAATAGTGGTGTATGTATTATCATCATTTTCATTGCGCAATACACCATTTTTAAGATCGATTTTTGTCATCTCCGTGATAGACACCAGTTCATTATTTTCATTCAGTGTACATACTCCTCTGGAAACGGTGCCGATGTCGGACAGTGTGTTTTCCAACGGATATCCCACCAATGAGAAAACCGGCGCGTTGTTATCAATTGATGTCAGAAAGCGATGCACGGAAACATAGGCTTCGCGGCCGTAGAAGTCATCGGCATTAATGACGACAAACGGATTTTTTACAAGTTCGCGGGTCGCAAGGATAGCCTGTCCTGTTCCCCACGGCTTGGTACGCTCCGGCAGCGCATTGGCCGGCGGCGATTGGATGGCAAAACTAATTGGGATCTTATCCGCCCATATTTTGTCGACATGCTCCTGCATATCCGCGAGTAAATCTTTTCTGGTAATAATCACCACATCATTAAATCCGGCCTGCAATGCATCATAGATGGCATAATCCATCAACCATTCGCCGCTTGGACCGAAGCTATCGGCTTGCTTTACACCACCGTATCTACTGCCGATGCCGGCAGCCATAATTACTAACGTTGTCTTGTTCATGGCGCAAATATACAGGAAAGAACAGGATAGAAAAATGGAATTATTCCACATTTTCGTTGAAAAGAGGGTGTTTGCATTCTAAAGAATTAATCTATTGTTATTCGCAGACTTTTGTTTCGTTCGGGTGAAATGCCTACCTTTGCAGTTCAATTTTTTCAAAATGGATTTCGACAAAAACACCGTCATAGGTATTACACTGATTATTTTAATATTCCTGGGCTTTTCCATCTACAATGCCAATCAGGAAGCGCAATTCAAAAAAGCGCATCCTGAAACAGCGAAGACTACCGCCCAATATCCGGCCGGTGACAGCAGCAAATCTACTACTACTACCGGCACCAACACGCCTACTGCTCCGGCTGTGGCAACTGACTCTGCGCAGACCGCTCAACTGGGCACCTTCGCGGCTTTTGCCAACGGAAGCGAACAGCTCATTACCATTGAAAATGAAAACTGCATTTACACTTTTTCCAATAAAGGTGGCGTTCTGAAAAAAGTGGTACTGAAAGGCTACGAAACTTTTGAAGGTAAACCATTGGTTTTATTTGAAGATAAGGGTAATAACTTCAACCTCAGCTTCGTATCCAATGACAGCAAGAAAACGATTGAAACACAACAGTTATATTTCGCCACCGCCAGCTCATCTCAGAAAATCAGCGGCGC
>JADLAH010000255.1 GCA_020848315.1 Chitinophagales bacterium
ATCTTGTTGTGTGTTTATGCAGGATTTTATCTACAGAAACAGACACTGGTGGGGTGCGCTGACATTGCTGGTCGCGACGGTCGGCATATACTATCAGACGGACCGCTATTTGGATGTGGAATTTTCGGATGAAAGTTACTATATGCAGTGCGGCCTCGAGCTGTTCGATAAGCTGACACTGCACTGGGGGCCGACTTACAACCTTTGGTATAAGCTGCTGTCGCTGTTTACGGATAATCCAATCAATCTGTATTATATCAGTTTCGCGCTCACCGGCGCCATGGTGCCGCTGCTGCTGTACTGGCTGCTGCTGCGCTGGCGGATTCCGTTTGTCATTGCTTGTTGGATAAGTTTTTGTTTTATGACATCCGAACAGCATGTCACCACTTTCGCGCGGGTGACTCATTTCGCGGTGTTGCTGTTTTTATTGTCGCTGATTATATCCACTTATTTGAGGTCGAAGACGGTGAAGATGGCATTAGTGCTAGGCGGCTGCTTGCTGGCTTCCTACGCCCGGCCGGAGCTGACTTTCGGACTGATTCTGATGTTGATATTCTACGGCTGGCAATGGTTCCGCAAAAGAAAACAGGTGCAGGGGAAAACTCATTATGTACTGCTGATTTTCGGCGGGATAGTAGTGGTCAATATGGCGCTGTCATCCTGGAATTCATTTGAACTGTTTGGCTACAAGCGCGATATTATCGCCTTCTACGACCATTATACGCTCAAGATGAACATGCAGAAAAATGACTATGCTTATTGGGAATACTGGGATGATATCGCGGAAAAATATTTTGGCGGCAAAAAGCAATTTACGGACGTGCTGACGGCATATCCGAAGGAAGTTTTGCGGCATGTTTTTTTCAATATGGTGCTGTATGTTATTTTGCTGGCAAAATGGACCGGCAATTTTATCCTGCCATTTGCACTTACGGAAGAATGGAATGGATTTCTGTATGTAGCTGTTGTCTGTCTGCTGTCAGCGATACTGCTGGTGGTCTGGCTTCCGGCGCGGCGCAATCGTTTTAAAGTTCTGTTGCAGCAACATTCGGAAAACCTGATTATACTGGCATTGTTCGGATTGCCTTCGCTGCTGGCCTGTGCGCTTATCTTTCCGAGATTTCATTACATCTATCAGCAACTGCCGTTTTTTCTGTTGCTGCTGGCCATATTATTGCAGTCCTTGCTTCCGGATAAACAGATGATTGCGGAGCGACTGAAAATACCGGCACTACTGCTCTTGCTGACCGTGGTCCTCGCCGGCAGTCCGCGTATTTACCGCTACGACCAATTTTATATTTTCAAAACGTACCATGAAACTAAGCCCTATTCGCTTTGTTACAAACAACTCATTCCGTTTTTGAATCAACACGAGCCCGAGCGGAAGCATGTGTTGTTTTCCAATGTCTTTATGTCGCACATTTTCCTGAATAAGAATTACGAAGTGCGCAATCCGATGTTGCACAAACGTATGAACGTGCGGTTTGATGAATTTATGGAAAAGGAAGGGGTCGATGTGATATTGTTGAATCATCAGATGTACACCGACAGTCACCTCTACACCGACAGTACGTGGACGCATTTTATACAACACTATGAGGACTTCGGATTCCGCAAAATCCGGGTGAGTGCCGACTGTGATCTGGAGGTGCTGGTGAAATAGCCGGACAATGTTTCAAATTATTATTAAATAGCCGCTATAAAAGCTGCAAAAACGGTTTCCTGTCTTTTTATTGCTATCTTTGCAGCAAAATTTTTATTCTATTATGATTACAGTTAACAATTTGTCGCTGCAGTATGGCAAACGCGTGTTATTTGACGAAGTAAATATCAAATTCACACCCGGAAACTGCTATGGTGTAATCGGTGCAAATGGTTCCGGAAAATCTACTTTCCTGAAAATTCTGTCCGGCGAAATTGAGTCAACTACCGGCAATATCGACATCACACCGGGCGAGCGTATGTCGGTGCTGAAGCAGAACCACTTTGAATTTGATGAAGTGAGCGTGCTGGATACGGTGATGATGGGCAACAAGCGACTGTATGATATTATGAAAGAAAAAGATGCTTTGTATTCCAAAGCGGATTTTACGGACGAAGACGGCCACCGTGTGGGCGAACTCGAAGCGGAGTTTGCGGAAATGGATGGCTGGAATGCAGAAAGTGATGCCGCGGAGATGCTCAGCAACCTCGGTGTGAAGGAAGATCTGCATTATAAGCTGATGAAAGAACTGCCTTCTTCTGATAAAATTAAGGTGTTGCTGGCGCAGGCCCTGTTCGGCAATCCGGATATCCTGATTCTCGATGAGCCTACCAATGACCTGGATGTGCAGACGATAGCATGGCTCGAGAACTTCCTCGCGGATTTCAAAAATACGGTGATTGTGGTTTCTCACGACCGTCACTTTCTGGATATGGTGTGTACGCACATCGTGGATATCGATTTCAGTAAAATCAACTTGTTTACCGGCAACTATACATTCTGGTATGAAACCTCTCAGTTGTTGCTGAAACAGCGTGCAGATAAGAACAAGAAAAATGAAGCGAAGAAAGCCGAATTGCTCGACTTTATCGCACGTTTCAGTGCAAATGCTTCCAAATCCAAACAGGCTACTTCCCGTAAGAAAGCGTTGGAAAAACTGGATATCGAACAAATCAAACCTTCCAGCAGAAAATATCCAGGTATCTTCTTCAAACAAAGCAGAGAAGCCGGCGATATGATTCTGGACGTACACAATGTGGAATATGCGCTGGAGGATGGCACGAAATTGTTTAAAGACGTTACCTTCACCGTCAACAAAGGCGATAAGATTGCCTTTATTTCCAGGGATGGTCTGATTGTATCCAACTTCTTCAAAATACTGGCAGGAGAGCAGCAGCCTAAAAAAGGCGAAATCAAATGGGGGGTGACGATCACCAAATCCTATGTGCCGAATGACAACTCTTCCTATTTCCAGAATGCGGATTTGAATCTGGTCGACTGGCTGCGTCAGTTTTCCGCAGAGAAGGATGAGACATTCATCCGCGGATTTTTAGGCCGTATGTTGTTCAGCGGCGAGGAATCACTGAAGAAATGCACGGTATTGTCCGGGGGCGAAAAAGTGCGCTGTATGATGAGTAAAACAATGCTCGAAGAAGCGAACTTCCTGATCCTGGATGAGCCTACCAACCACCTCGATCTGGAGTCTATCACCGCATTGAATAACGGATTGATAGATTATCAGGGAACAGTGGTGTTTACCTCTCATGACCATACCTTTACGCATACTATTGCCAACCGCATCATTGAACTGACACCGAACGGTATGTTGGATAAAATGATGACTTATGATGATTATCTGGCGGATCCTAAGGTGCAGGAACAGCGCGACGCAATGTACAATAGATAAAAATTGTTCCGGGATAAATTTTTGAATACAGTCTGAGACTGATTTTATTAACTTAGCTGTAGAACCATGAATAATATGATACACCCGAAATCGCCCGTTTTGTGCTCGAACGAAACGCACATCCCTTTTGGTATTTATGACGACCTGATTGCTGATGTAGACACCAGCTATTGGGACAAAAAAGGATTGTTCTCCAAAAACAGAAGGACAGAACGTAAAGCCTGGATATTCTTCGGCGTTTTTAGTCCCGAGCTGATTGCAGGTCTTGCCATCGTGGATGCGGGTGTAGTCGCGACGGCGTTTTCCTATTTCTATTCTTTCAAAGACGGCATCTTTGAGGAAGATAAGATTACGGTTCCTTTTGGTTTCGGCAATGATTTCAATCCGAACCTGAACAGCGAATGGAAGCTGGGCAATTATTCCATTAAAACGGTAAACGGCAAGATGCACCTGCAGTATCTGGGCAAATACAAGATGTATATCGAAGCGGAAAATAATACCGCAGGTTTCAGTACAGTAGCTCCTTCCGAAGGCAGTCGTCCGTTTAATTTTACCTATAAAAACATGGCCTTGCCCGTCAAGGTGCAGATTAATAACGGCGGTGTCAGCACCTATGCGACCAGCGGCAAATATGGTAATATCGACTTTACCAAAGGCTATCCGCCGCGCGAGACCATCTGGAACTGGCTGTCCTTTGTCGGCATTACCGCTTCCGAAAAAACGATAGCGGTGAATCTGGTGGACAGATTTAATGCCAATATGGAAAATATCCTGTGGTTGAATGGCGAGAAGATTGTTTTGTCGGATGCCGTTTTCACGATGCAGGCTCCGATGGATAAGACCGACTGGATCATTGAAACCAAAGATGGCATACTGAAGTGCCACCTGACACCGCGTGGCGCACGCAGAGAAAACCTGAATGCCGTATTGATGAAGAGTAATTTTATTCAGCCTTTCGGGACGTTGGATGGTACCATCACCATTGATGGCAAGGAGGAAGCATTCACCGCCATCGGAGTGGCGGAAGATCACCATGCATTGTGGTAACGCTGAATATCAATAATACCAATAGATTTACACATAAAAAAACGTCCTGGATTTTCAGGACGTTTTTTTATGTGTATTTGGTTTCAGTAGATTACCATTTAGGGCAACTGAATTTGTGTTTGTATGGATTTTTCTTGCCGCAGCTTCCGAAGCCTAAACGTTTACCACTGCTCAGTGTGAAAGTGAAAGTCAACTGAATGTGCATGAACTGGTCATTGTCTGTTTTATCACCACGTTGATTGCCTGCACCGATAGGATTTAAATTATCTAATGCATTGTTTGGATTTCGGATTCCGGCATTTGATAGATATTGCCCCTCTACGTAATTGTGTATATTTTCAGGGTATTTACCCGTATTTGATCTGTTTTGTAATATTGCTGCTATAGGATTTTGGGCATTGAGTTGATTTACTTGTGAGGAACTTATGTAATTTCCACTTACATCATCCAAATAATCGGTGAATGTCTGGTGGTAGATACCTTCCAGCGCAATAGAGAATTTCTCTGTAACATTGTATTTGATACCTACTAATGCCATGAGGTCAAACTGGAAGTTGCTGTACATTTTTTTTACCCCAATCGTCTGACCTTCTGTACCCAATGGTCTGAGTTTTACTTTCTCTCCGTTCAATTTTGTATAGGGATTAAACCAGAAGAAACCAAGTCCGCCACCCACATAGGGAGCCCAACGTTCTTTATCGCCTTTGCCGGCTTCATGGTTGTATTTCTTTAAGTTTACCTCTGTGATAGCTTGAAATTCAATCATGTGTGTGGTGAAGTTCAGGTTTCTTCTCGCACGGTACCAACTGTCAGAAGGGCCATCCGGGCCAGGAGGTGTACCATCCGTGTGTTTGTCATCTGCAGATAACATACCAT
>JADLAH010000256.1 GCA_020848315.1 Chitinophagales bacterium
AATCAGTTGACCATACCTGTAACAGCTATGGTAGGTTGGGGCAATGAGCGCCTCCGCTTCTTCGCCAACGTGGGTGGTTATTTCGGCTACAACATCAATGGAAAAGATATCCTCGAGATTAACAATAACGGCTCTCAGCAACCAAAACAGAGCAAGAAATCTGACTACAAAGAGACATACAATAATATCGATGCAGGTATCCGTATCGGAGGTGGCTTCCAGGTTTATATTGACAAAAGCCTCTCTCACTGTCTGACTTTTGACATCAATTACGACCGCGGCATGGTTAAAACATTCAGAAACGGTGAACCTTCATACGATCCTTTTTCTGTTGCTTTTGGTGGTTACCCATCATTCAGAAATGCGGAGAAAATCAAACTGACTCCATCTAAAGTAATGATTGGTGTTGGTTACATGTTCGCATTGGGCAAGAAACAATCTGAAGAAAAACCAAAAAGAATTGAATTATCTACAGAAGAATAAGCTATTCGCAGCAAAAAAAATAAGAAAAAGGGAAAGTTTTAAACTTTCCCTTTTTTTATGGCTAATCCGTAATCTTTGGCACCGTAGGTAATGACGACATCCGCACCGGCCCTGTGAATACTGAGCAAGGTTTCCGCCAGACATTTTTCGTAATTGAGCCAGCCGTTGCGGGCCGCAGCCTGCAGCATGGCGTATTCGCCGCTCACATGATAAGCCGCTACAGGTGTATTAAAATGCTGTTTCAGCAATTGTATTATATCCAGATAGATGGTAGCAGGCTTCACCATAATAAAGTCGGCACCTTCGGACACATCCAGCTCCGCTTCCAGCAGCGCTTCGCGCTGGTTAGCCGGATTCATCTGGTAAGTTTTTTTATCACCCGACTTGGGCGCCGATTCCAGGGCATCCCGGAACGGGCCGTAGAAAGCACTTGCGTACTTGGCGGTGTAGGACATGATAGCAGTTTCCGTAAATCCTTCCGCATCGAGTGCTTCGCGGATATAGGCCACACGTCCGTCCATCATATCACTCGGTCCGAGGATATCAATGCCGGCCTCCGCCTGCGCCAGCGACATCCTCGCCAGAATGGGCAATGTTTTATCATTAACGATTTTATTATTTTCCACGTAGCCGTCGTGGCCATCGCTGCTGTACGGATCCATCGCCACATCGCTGATGAGGCAGCACTCCGGAAATTCTTTTTTGAATGCCCGAATCGCTTTCAAATAAAAATTCTTTTCCGCATAACTATAGGTCGCTTCCTTGTCTTTGAGGGCTTCCTCCACTGCAGGAAACAAAATAAAACTCTGCACGCCTACCTGCATGCAGGCATCTATTTCCTTCAGCGCATTATCTATACTCAACTGATGCATGGAAGGCAAAGACGCGATGGGATTCTTCTTTCTTCTGCCATCTACCAGAAAAAGCGGCTGCACCAGATGTTCCGGATGCAATCGGTTTTCCTGTACAAGCCCGCGGATGGCGGCGCTCTTTCGGTTTCTTCTCGGTCGGTGAATCATGCTGCGAAATTACTAAAATTTGTTGAGCAATAATCAGACATCCTGATTTCAGGCAACCCCTAAACGCTGCAATGCTTCCAACACGCGTTGTTCCACCGCTGAATTCTCCTGTCTAACAAAGGGCTCACCCAGGATTTTCTCATATAATTCAATATAGCGCTCACTGATTTCCTGCACTTTCTCATCGGTCATCTCCGGCACTACCTGCCCTTCTTTACCCTGAAAATTATTAGCCATCAGCCACTCGCGCACAAACTCCTTGGAGAGTTGCTTCTGCGGTTCATTGTTCTGCAAACGCGTTTCATATCCATCCGCATAAAAATAGCGGGATGAATCGGGCGTATGGATTTCATCCATCAGATAAATCCGGTCGCCGATTTTTCCGAATTCGTATTTGGTATCTACCAGAATCAACCCTTGCTTCGCAGCCATTTCCGTACCGCGCTGAAAAATCTGTCGGGTGTATTGTTCGAGTTGTTCGTATTCCTTTTCCGGCACAATTCCGCGCGCGATAATTTCTTCTCTCGAAATTTCCTCATCGTGGCCCACCACCGCTTTGGTCGTAGGAGTGATGATTGGCACGGGGAATTTTTCATTTTCTCTCATCCCTTCCGGCAGCTGCACGCCACACAATTCTCTGGCGCCGCTCTTATAGGCTCTCCACGCCGAACCGGCCAGATAGCCACGAATCACCATCTCCACTCTGTATGGCTCGCATAATTTTCCGATAGTGGCATTCGCGGCCGGCACTTCGACCACCCAGTTCGGCAGGATATCTTCCGTCGCCTTCAAGAAACGGGCTGCAATCTGATTCAGCACCTGTCCTTTGTAGGGAATCGGGCGCGGCAGCACCACATCAAAAGCGGAAATACGATCAGAGACAATCATCACCAGATATTGGTTGTTGATGGTATAAACATCTCTTACTTTTCCTTTGTAAAACTGTGTCTGTCCGGGAAAATGAAACGGAGCTTCGCTGGTTGCCATGGGAAATTTTTGTAAAAATAAGACCTTCCTGCTTCAAAAAACAGGGATAGTATCCACAAGCACCATTTTTTCAACAAAATCAGCGGAAGGAAGACTCCAACACTTCGAAACGAATGCCCTTCGCCTCTAATTTTTCTATCAGCAGATGGCCCAGCACACCGGCAGGCGTCACCACACCACCGGCAAGCGGCAACTGTCCTTCGTGCTCCAAAATCGTCAGCGCTGTTTCCGACAACATCTTGGATGTTTCGGTATATCCCGGATCGCCGCCGGAAACCCGTGTCTGCACTTTTTTCGTTTCACTCTCGCCGATAAAATCGACTTTAAACCAGCTTTTTGCGCGCTTCGCTTCCGAAGGTCCATCCCCGCTTTTTTTGAATT
>JADLAH010000257.1 GCA_020848315.1 Chitinophagales bacterium
AAATATACGGCGGAAGAAGCCGCGTTGCTGTCGCTGGATGAAGTGAAGGCCATGATAGTTGCGCAGGATCCAAAAGCATTTGAACAGAAGGAAAAGAAAAAGGCCGCGCCGAAGAAAGCCGCCGCCGCGAAAGCGCCGGCCAAAAAAGCGGCTGCCAAAACGGGCACGAAGAAGAAATAGCATTGTGGAAAAATGCGCTTTTTTCTTCCATGCGAATTTTACAAATTGCAACTAACTTAGCTGAGCCTCCTATGCAACCTGTAACAGACAAAGAATTCAAGGCATTGATTACTTTACTGGACGATAACGACCGGGAAGTATATTCGCATGTTTCTGACAAACTTATGTCACTCGGCATAGAAGGCATCCCGATGCTGGAATCGGCCTGGGAATCTTCCGACAACCAGTTGATACAAACCCGACTGGAAGAGCTGATTAACAAAATTCAGTTTTCCAATATCAAAGACCGCCTTATCCGATGGATAGAACGCGGCGGACAGGATTTGCTGGAAGGCGCGTTGCTGATAGCCAAATTCCAATATCCGGATCTGGATGAGTTCAAGCTTACTCAAAAGGTGGAATCCATTTCCAAAGCGGTCTGGATAGAACTCAATCCTGCCCTCTCCGCATTGGAAGAAGCACATGTCATCAATCATGTATTCTATCAGCTGCATGGATTCTTCGGGCAACAGAATGCCTCGCTGGATGCTGAACTAGGCTATATCAACAAACTGCTGGAAACTAAAAAAGGCAATTCCATCAGCCTCAGCATGCTGTATCTCATTATTGCAGAGAAAAATGATCTGTCCATTTACGGTGTCAACCTGCCCTATCATTTCATCATGGCGTACACCAGAAAACCTTTGACGGAAGAAGAGTTGCGCCAAAACGATCAGGAAAAAAACGTACTGTTTTATATCAATCCGCTGAACAAGGGCATCGCTTTCTCCCGTGGTGAAATCACCCATTATCTCGAGCAGATGAAGCTGAAACCACAGGCAAAATTCTACTCACCTTGCTCTAATCTGGAAATCCTGAAAACGCTGGTATACAATCAGCTTTCCTGCTATGACCACAGTGGTCACACGGAAAAAGCACAGCAATTAAAAGAATTATTCGATTTGTTTCATCCGGAAGCGGATGATGAACAGGAAGAAGGAGAAGAAGAATTATAAAGCCAACTCTACTATTTATTGCTGAGGCGCAGATTGTACAATTGTCCCAATCCCGATAAAATTCCACCGATACCGCTCAACAAATGCTCGGTACTGCTGTTAATATCCAACATGAAATGCACTAAAGAAGCGGCACTCATCAGCATGAGTCCGCCAAAAAAGATATAGGCCGGCATTTTGTTGTGATGATGTTCTTTGTAACCGTGTAAAATGGAAGACGTACCCAACACAAAAACACTCGCAATGATGATGGTTTCCAACCAGTGATATTCCACAAAGTAAGCCCCTACTACAGGCAGAAAAATCACGAGTACCGGCGTCAGAATGCAGTGTATGGTACACAAAAGCGACAGGAATATCGTGATTTGTTCCGAATAATGTTTATGTTTGTGGGTATGTTTATGGGTGTGTTTACGCACTTTCATATTTGCAATTGAGTTACAAATATAGACCACTTTTGCAACTTTATTGCATTTCAAGAAGTTAAATTAATGAAAAATTTAGAACATATTCTGAAACACCATCATCTGCGGATCACGCAGGTGAGATTGGATATTCTGAGTTATTTTCAGCATCAGAAAAGTGCGCTGACCCATGCGGATCTGGAAGCGAACTTTGACAAGAAGTTTGACCGTGTGACGATTTACCGCACGCTGACTTCCTTTCTGGAAAACGGATTGCTGCATAAAATTCCGGACGACTCAGGTGTGGCGAAATACGCACTTTGCCACCACGACAGTACAGAACATAACCACGACGACCAGCATGTGCATTTCAAATGCAGGATTTGTGCCAAAATCGAATGCCTGCACAACCTGGATATTCCGGCATTGCACCTGCCCAAACATTATAAGATGGAACATGCCAACCTGCTGATAGAAGGCGTTTGCGCGGCCTGTAACAACAAATGACGACACCATGAAAGAACCTGTTTCCACACCATTTCAGAAAGAGAAATCGTACGAACAGACGGTGGTGAAACGCTATCGCAATTATCGCATGCTGTTATATGCCAGTCTGCTGGGTATTTCCTTTATGTTTATCAGTCTGCTGTTCATGTACTTTACCACATCGCGCTATAACAGCAGTATTTCCATCAGCTTGCCGCCACTCTTTTATTTCAATACCATCCTGTTGGTCGCTGGCAGTTTTTGTATCATACTCGCACAGAATTACTACAAGGACGATGCACTGGCAGCGTATAAAAAGGCACTGTTGGCCTTTTCCGTGTGCGGGCTGCTGTTTTTTGCCGGACAGGTATTAGGCTGGTACCTGCTGTTTCAAAACGGATATCCACTCTCCCATCTGGGCGCATCATACCTGTATATGTTGTCGGGCATGCACCTGCTGCACACACTCGGCGGACTTGTTTTCCTGACCTGGTTTTTGGTGAAAAATAAAACCCTGCTGGAAGACTATGCCATCTCCGTGGTATATTTCACCGATCCGGTGGTCAAATTGCAGCTCAATCTTTTCGGGCTTTACTGGCATTTTATCGCGATCTTGTGGGTCTTGTTATTATTATCATTTATGGTCATTTAAATTCAACGTATGTTCGGACTCTTCAGCAAAAAACAACCGGCTTATATCATTCGTGATATCATCTGGAAAAGCAATGCAAAGAAAATACAGGCACTGACCACAGAATTGTCGGCACATGCAACCAAAACAATCATCATCACTTATTTTCCGGATACGCAGCGCGATGTAGAACAAGCATTGCAAATGTCCGGCATTGCATACAGTCATGAAATAAACAGCCCAGAAAACGTGGTGGTGGCAAGTGCCGCTGTGCTTTCCAGAAGCTCAAGAAATCCGGTAGGATATCGCATCCTGTTCGCCGAACATCATCCTTCTTTCAAAAAAGAAGAAGCCTTGTTGCAGCGCATCACCGATGGAGGGACGAATATTCCGGTTACATTTTATGTGGCTATGGATGAACCGCTGATGCAATTATTCGGCAGCGACAGAATCATGAGTGTGATGGAAAAAATGGGATTTCAGGAAGACGAGTCGATAGAACACACGATGATCAGCACCTCCATACAACGGGCACAGCAAAAGATAGATGAGCAACAAGCCTTCCCGCTGGAAGCAAACTCTGCGGCTTCGTGGCTGCAACTGAATAATATCAGATTTTAAGACGCAGACAATATTTACTATACGTTATTCTTTACTTTTGAATAATAAGTTGTGGCGGTATGCCTAAATTTCTATGTATTGCATTATTTATTTTCACACTACTAATAAACTTGTATTTATAACTTTTTTCACCACATTGTCTACACGTTTTATAATCAATTGTAAATTGTGAAACTTGATAACCCATATTAAGATCTTTTACAAATAGAACATAATCATTACTGCCATCTATCTCATTTTTCAGGACACCTTCAAAAGAATTTATTGTAGCAGTGGGAATAATGCTATCTATCCTTATACTATCTATTTTTGTTTGAAAGTTTGAGTTTAATGCATAGCTTACCAAATAGACACTGTCTAATTCCGATTTATCAAAATTTATAAATGAAATTCTTTTAACAGTATCTAATCCCTCACATATTTGAAACTCTTTCGTACAACAAGACGATAATATAAAAAGAGAAATCGAAATAACTACAACATTAAATCCATAAACTTTCATAATATAATTATTTATACTTTTTAAATAAATAATTAGGATTGATAAAACAAATTAAATATAAAACATTTTTTTTTAAAAGTATCTATATCCTACACTTTTTTAGAAAAACCACCTAAAATAAAAAAATAAATGTAATTAAAAGTTTTACCTAAAGTATTTAAACAATAAAGACACAAAAGATTCTTCTAAAAAGCACCACAAATAATATCAGATTTTAGGCTATCGGCTGATATGCCTTCAACACTTCTCCAATCCTTACTACCATCTGCGGGGTAACATCCAGGTGTGTGACCATTCGTATCTGCTGCGGTCCGAACTGCACCGCCAGTATGTGATTTTCCTTCAGATAATCTAGCACCTGTGCAACGGTGGCAACCGTATCTTCCACTTCAAATAATAAGATATTGGTGACAGGTGACCATACTTTTTTCACCCAGGATAATTCCGCTAATACATCCGCCAATTGTCTGGCATGGTCGTGGTCGATTACCAGTCTGCCGACGTTATTTTCCAGTGCATACAAGCAAGCTGCCGCCAGAAAGCCAGCCTGCCGCATACCGCCACCGAAAGCCTTGCGCACCCGACGTGCCTGCCGGATAAATGACTTACTGCCGGTCAGCACGCTGCCCACAGGGGCGCCCAGTCCTTTGGAAAAGCAGATAGACAGCGAATCTGCCGCTGCACCCATATCTGCCGTCTGCTGTCCGGTGGCCACCATCGCATTGAAGATGCGCGCACCGTCTATATGCAGTTTCAGATTCCGCTGCAGACACAAGGCCCGGATAGCCTGTATTTCCGACAAAGTGTAACAAGTGCCTCCACCCTTATTGCTGGTATGTTCGAGACAGACCAGACTAGTTTTCGGGAGCCAGTCGAAATCCGGTTGTATATTGGCTGCCACCTGCGCGGCCGTCATGATGCCGCGCTCACCGTCGACGAGCTTGACGGAGACACCGGAATGAAAGGCGAATCCCGCGGTTTCGTAGTAATAGATATGCGCGGTTTTATCCAGGATAATTTCATCCATCGGCTGCGTATGCGCCTTCACCGCAATCTGATTGGCCATGGTGCCGCTCGCGCAAAACAAACCCGCTTCGTGTCCGAACATAGCGGCCACTTTTTCTTCCAGTTCCGTCACCGTCGGATCTTCCCCGAATACATCATCGCCCACTTTAGCATGCAACATCGCCTGCAGCATAGCTGCTGACGGCTTTGTTACGGTATCACTGCGGACATCAATCAGAATGTTTGTATTATCCATTATCCGAAAACTTGTTCTATAAAATTTTTAAGCGCATCTCTCCACAGCAGCACCGTGAGCAGAATGCCCCACAAGGCGCCGAAGAAATGGGCATCATGGCCGATATTATCAAGGTTCTGACGTCCCATATAATAGGAATATACGAGATACAGAGGACCAACGATGTAGGATGGAATAAAGAAAGGAATGGGAAATATCATCAGCTTCTGCGTAGGATATATCAGGATGCTGGCGAAAAGTACCGCAGAGACTGCGCCGGAGGCGCCCAGTGCATTGTATCCGGGATTTTCCTTGTGCTGATAAAAGGAAAACATGGAACTCATCACCAGTGCTGAGAGGTAGAGTCCGATATACATCAGATTGCCAATGCCCGGAAACAACACTGTAAATGCCATCTCCACGATTCTTCCAAAAAGATAGAGAGCATACATATTAAAAAACAAGTGCAGCATATCCGCGTGGATGAAGCCCGCTGTGATGAAGCGGTAATATTGCTTGCGCTTATCAATGACGTAGGGATTGAATATGGTGGCCGACAGAAAGCGTTCATTGCTGAAAGCGTACAGACTGCAAGCCACGGAAATGGCAATCAGGATATAGGTAATCATGTACAATTAAGTGTAAGATGAATGATACGGATAATGGGTATCCGTTATTTTTTCTTTTTATTGGCGCCCGGCAGCATCTTTTTCAGAATAGCGCCGGACAGTGACGTGGCACCGCTTCTGTTCAGAATACGACTATTGAGAAACACCTGTGTTTTATTGAGAATACCCGGTACGACATAGGCTTCCTTGCCGATATTGTCGAGTACGGTTTCCACCACCGGCGCGGCTTCCATCAGCATCGGGCCGTCCTTCATGCCTTTGGTCATTTCGGATTTGGTCATACCCGGACACAGGGCGATGACATCTACATTTTTGTCTTTGAACTCGTAGTTCATGCTTTCCGCCAGCGACAGGATATAGGCTTTGGTGGCGGCATAGTGCGAGAGATAAGGATGTGCATTGAACGCGCTGATACTGGAAGTGAAGATGATACCACCTTTTCCTCTTCCGGCAAACTGTTTGCCATATTCATACGCCAGCACAAACGGTGCTTTCACGTTCAATTGTATCATCTGCAGATTTCGTTCCAGACTGCCGCGATAGAAATGGCCTTCGCAGTTCATGCCGGCATTATTGACCAGCAATCCTACCTCCAGATCCTGCGTAGCATCGAGGATATCCTGCTGGAATCCATCGGCGGAAAGATCGGCTTCGACGGTCTTGCAATTGATTTTATATTGCTCACTGAGTTCTGTTGCCAGTTGGTCGAGCAACTGCTTTCTGCGAGCCACCAATACGAGATGCAATCCCTTCGCGGCCAGTTGTCTGGCATATTCCACGCCGATACCGCTGGAAGCACCGGTTACAATTGCCCACGGGCCATATTTATCCAAGAATTTGCTGTCCATATAATTTTTATAGCTAATATAGCTATTTTCCATAGTATTTAGGCCAGGGTTCACTATCTTTATAGTATAAATACTATGGAATGAAATATTTTTTGTTTTTCTCAATATCATTTTTTGCCGGTTTTATAGCAAAAACACAATCTTATAATCCTGCCGTACAAACATGGGTAATCAGTTCGGAAACCACCCCGTGCGAATCCGATCCTGACAAAGCTTGTTTACTGTATAAAGCAACCGGAAAGAAAGAATTTGAAATCCTGCCGGAGCCTATTGAGGGCTTTCAATATTCAGAAGGAAATGAATATACAATACAGGTAAAACAGGAAATCAAAAAACCACCTATTGCAGCCAATGAATCTGTATTTAAATATGTGCTGGTAAAAATAGTATCACAGAAACAACCTACACCTGCTCCGTCCGTAACTTCGACCAGTGGTCAGATTATCTTTGAGGTAAATTTCGAATCTCTACCTTGCGAAGAAGACCCGAGTAAATCCTGTTTACTGGTAAGAAAAAAAGGGGCGAAAGAGTTTGAAATCCTCAATGCCAGTATATATGGTTTTAATTACGAAAACGGATATACGTACATGATTGCGGTAAAACCTACCAGCAATGGTAATTATTACCTCGTTAATGAAATCAGCAAAAAATTTGTACAAAAAAGTGCGCAAACCTATACCCCGTTATCAAACGGCAATGCGGAAAATAACAAACCTATTATCGGTACTACCAACATCACCACCTCCTCTACCTTAGATGGCAAATGGTATTTACGCAAGATGAAAGAAAAAGAAGGGGCCAGCTTCGTGACCGATGATAACATTATGTACATTGATATCAATACATTCAAAGACAGAATCGATGGTTTCGGGGCCTGCAACAAGTTTTCTGCCGTCATAAAATCAGATTTAAATACGACGTTTGAAGTATCTAAACTAACTTATAACTACGTTAATTGTGGCAACAAGAAAATTGAAGATTTATTTTTCTCATTATTACAGGAAGCCAATAAATTTGAGGTCAGAAACGGACATCTTATCCTGTCTTACAACTGGAAGTATGTATTAGAGTTTGTTGCTGATCCTAATAACAAGGAAGATATTGCCAGCACCTACGTGCCGGCAGCCATCATTGAAAAGGAAAATAAAACCTTTGCTACTGACCAGTACAAAAAAGAACCGGAAAACAAACCATCCGCTTCTGTTACCAAAAAGCCTGAAGTAGACGACCTGCAGAAACAACTGGAAGACTTACAGAAACAACTCGCGGAGAAGAAAGTAAAAGAAGAAGAGACATTGCAGAAGGAGGCGGCAGACAAACTGCAGAAAGAACAGGAAGCTGCTTTGTTGAAGAAGCAATTAGCAGAAAAGGCCGCTAAAGAAGCGGAAGAAAAAAGGCTCGCAGAAGAAAAGGCAAAACAAGAGCAGGAAATAGCAAAAAAACTGAAGGAAATTGAAGATCTGAAAAAACAACTCGCGGAGAAAGAAAAAATTTTAACATCAAATACAACTCAAAAAGAAAATTACACTTCAAACAACACAAGCCAGGCTAACGCAACTAAAAAGGTGGAAAGTGTAATAGAAGAAAAGCCGGCAGAAAAGAATGTTTCACCTAATTATGTAATAACAGAATTTACACCTAACAATTCAAATAGCAATATCCCAGACCCTCAATTTGCAGGGAGACCCTATTATTTAGACGGAAATACACTTAAGAATTTAGAAAGAATTGATGCAACTTATGACATGAAGATAAAAGGAATATACAGAGGTTCCGAGCAATATTTAACTGCATTTAATCCTGAATCTACTTTACAGTTCAAAGAGAATAATTTACCAAGAATTTTTATTAAAATTACAGGAGAAGTCGATCCTTATGATATAATCGATTTTAGTAAAGCCATTGAAAAAAATGACAGAAGGAGATTCAAAGTAGGAGACAGAAAACTCGGTGGAAAAGCAAAAGACATTACAGAAAACTTTATTCAACTTGACTTCGTACAAATTAGAGACGGGCTATATGAAATTATAATACCATCAAATTTAGAAGTTGGAGAATATGGTTTTTTACCAATTCTTGAGGGTAATAACTCTTTATTCTCAGGAAGTTCGAGTAGCAGCACTAAAATCAGTTGTTTTGGCATAGCTCCATAACACAGACTCCTCTTTAAATTCATTACCAACAGATTAATCAACTATAAAGTTATTATCTTCCCTATCAGAAACACACCCTATAATGCGATATTTTTATTTACTCTTTGCTCTCTGCATTTGTTTACAGATGAATGCTCAAAATGCCGGCAAACGCCATACCTGGCAGATTGCCTATACTACTAAACCTTGCCCTTCCGCGCCTGAAAAATCCTGTTTGCAGTATAAATCCAGTGACATGAAAGAATTCGAGGTACTCGACGGTGTTATCGCCGGATTTCAATATGAGGAAGGATACAGTTATCAGATAACTGTGAAAACCGACAGCAGCGGCCACTACACGCTGGTGAAAGAAAAGAGTAAAAAATTTGTACAGACACCGCCGCCCGCTCCTGTCGATACCGTACCTGCGGCTCCGCTGCCGGATACGCTCGCCGGAAATCCGGATGGCAAATGGTATCTCCGCAAACTCATCGACCCTGCCGGCGTTACCTACGCGTCTGACCACAATATTATCTGGGTGGAACTGTCGCTGGAAAACGGCCGGATCAGCGGCTTCGGCGCCTGCAACGCATTCACGGCTACTGTCAGCCAGGGCACGCAGCGCCAACTGACCGTCAGCGATATCGCCAGTGACAGCACCTACTGCGGCAACAAGAAAATTGAAGACATGTTTTACAAATTCCTGCTGCTATCAGAACAATATGAGATGCGGGAAGGCCAGCTGGATCTGATTTACAAAGGCAAAAAAATCCTGTCTTTCGTCGCGCTTCCGGCCAACAAGAATTAACAGCCACCAAGATGATCCATTCATCTGATACAAAAAAATAGCGGAGGCAATGCCTCCGCTATTCACACACAACAACGCTATCAGTTGGTACCTTCTACCACCTGTTTGTCTTTCGGATATTTGATACTGTACACCATTTTTATCTTGCGGGTTTCATTCGGTGCGAGCTTCAGTTTCCACAGCAACTTACCGTAGGCTTCCGTCACCTGCGCACCTGACGCTTCTTCCAAAGTCACTTCAATCTGCGCGTTTTTGGATATCGGATATTGATCCAGTAATTCAATTTCTACCGGCGTATTTTTATTGTTTTTGATAGTCGTCTCAAATGCCTTGGTTTCTCTGATATTATTGCTCAGCAATTTCTTCGCGCTGTAATCATTCAGCTTCACGCGTTTCACACTGATTTTCTCATCGCGCCCCAATGAAATGAGCAACGTATCAGCGCTGACATTCGGATTCAGATAGGATTTTCCGACATAATTATCGTCGAAGAAAATATTCGCTTCTCCCGCCAGCAGGTTATATTTCGCCCAGTCGGTGACACGCGCCAGCAGGTAGGCATTCATATCCAGCTTCGGCACCGTATGATAGGAAAATACGGCCGGCATGCTGATTTCCTGAATGCCCACGATATGTTCTTTGTTGTCGCTCTCCACATCCTGCAAGGTTTGAATCACATATTCATTCGCCATATCGCCTTCCTGAATCACCACGCCG
>JADLAH010000258.1 GCA_020848315.1 Chitinophagales bacterium
CGGAAATTCCGGCAAGTCCACATCGTAGATGCGAAAACAGGACAACTGCTGCCTTCTGGCAATCTTGCCCAGGTGTTTGTACACTTTGGTCAGGCGGTTTTCAAATGCGGTGAATTTATCCTGCATAGAATAATTAGAGAATTAGACAATTGGACAATTAGATATGAGATAAATAGAAAACTATTTTTAATGTAATAATTAACATTCTACGGTAATCTTCCACAGTAAATTATTACATTATTTAATTATCCCTTCTTTTTCAGATTTTCCACGAAGTTGCCGACGATGGTGCGCACCGGTTCGCTCCACCATTGCTGCAAGAATGATTTCATTTCAAAATCAGAAATGCTGCTGATAGATTTCAGCTGATCGTGTTTCAGCTGTCGCTTGGTGAGTCGCCAGCCATTTTGTTCATATTGCAGGTACTGCTTCAGCTTGGCTTCCGCTGTTTCCAGCACTTTATCCGCCGGCACCACTTCATCCACCAGTCCGATTTCCTGCGCATGCGCGGGTGAATACAGTTTGCCTTCCATCAGATATTGATACGCGGTTTTACGGCCAATCCAGTAGCTGTAAATATCAAATACGCCGCGCGGCACCACGATGCCTATTGGAATTTCATTCAATCCGATTTTGAAATTGCCTTCCGCCATCACGCGGTAATCGCAGCCGATGGCCACGATGCAGCCTCCTGCCGGCGAATGCCCGTTGATAGAGGCAATCAGCGGCTTGTCGAATGCCACCAGGTCGCAGACGAGGTCCATGAAATTGCGCCAGAATTTGGCGAACTGATTCTCATCATATCCGTACAATTCCGGCAGGTCGAGTCCCGCGGAAAAGAAATTCTCCTTTCCGTTGATAATCGCGCCTTTGATGGAATCGTCTTCCATAAAATTCTTGAGCGCGATGCGCAGTTCCGCGATAAACTCGTGGTTCATCGGATTGGCTTTGTCGCGGTCCATCTGTATGATGCCGTAGTTGTCTTTCTTGATAAGGTGTATGTATGCCATTGTTGCGTATTGACGTTGTGATTCCGCTAAGATAAAGAAAATGCTAAAAAATCGGTACACTTCCCGTTTATTGTAAAAATGAGATACATTTGTAAAAACTGTACTGCGATGGATTTAAAGATACCCTTTACCGGCCAGAAACGACTCGTCATTATCGGCGGCGGCTTCGGCGGTATCGAGATAGCAAAGGAACTGAAAGACCAGGATATTCAGATTGTGATGCTGGATAAAAACAACTACCACACCTTCCAGCCTTTGCTGTATCAGGTAGCCACGGGCGGTCTCGAGCCGGGCAGCATCGCCTATCCGTTGCGAAAGTTCATGCAGGAGATTCCGAATGGCATTTTCCGCATGGCGGAAGTGACGCATATTGACACGGATACGCAGAAAATCAATACAGATATCGGCGATCTGCACTACGACTATCTCGTAATTGCCACGGGCAGCAAAACCAACTTCTTCCAGTTTCCGGCAGATGTTTCCGGCAAGATGATGGAAATGAAAGACATTCCGCAGGCGCTGAACCTGCGCAGCTATATCTTGGAAAGTTTTGAGGAAGCGCTGCTCACCTACGACGAAACGAAAAAAGAGGAACTCATCAATATCGCCATTGTCGGCGGCGGCCCTACCGGTGTGGAACTGGCGGGCGCGCTCGGCGAGATGCGCAAAAATATCCTGCCGAAAGACTATCCCGAACTCGACTTCCGCAAGATGCAGATCCACCTGTTTGAGGCGGGTCCGCGCCTGCTGGCGGCCATGCATCCGGAAAACTCGGACAAGGCGCTGAAATACGTGAAAGACTTCGGCGTGAACGTATGGCTGAATACGATGGTGACGGGCTACAATGGACAGGAAATCAACCTGAGCAACGGCAAGATCGTGCGCTCGGGAACGGTCATCTGGACGGCCGGTGTGAAAGGCAATCCCATTGCCGGATTGCCGGAAACGGCGAAAGCGGGTGGCAACCGCATCTTGGTGGATGAATTCTGCCGCGTGAAAGACACCGAAAACATCTTCGCCGTAGGCGATGTGGCCTGCATGATACAGGATAAATTCCCGAAAGGCCATCCTATGGTGGCGCCTGTCGCGATACAACAGGGCGACCTGGTAGCGAAAAATATCCTGCTGCTGATGAAAGGAAAAGACGCCAAACCTTTCGTTTACTTCGACAAGGGCGCCATGGCTACCGTGGGCCGCAACAAAGCTGTGATGGAAAGCAAAGGCATGAAAATGGGCGGCTTTATAGCGTGGCTGGCGTGGCTTTTTGTGCACGTGATGACACTCGTGGGCTTCCGCAACAAGCTGACCGTTACGATGGGCTGGCTCTACAACTACTTCACCTACGACCGCACCCTGCGATTGATTATCCGACCTTCGAAAAGAAAAGATGATTGATAATGAGATGGTTAGGTAATGAGCTGATGTGATAATGAGCGAATTAGCCAATGGCGGTTCGTTGCTCACCTTAACGCGATGCTCCCCAAAACACCGTCATCGCAAGGTACGAAGCGATATGTCTTTTTAATGGAGAATGGAGAATTAGTCCACGGTCGACAGTCCATCGTCCACCATTTGCGAAAGCTCACCCAAAAAATGCGTCTTTGCGGGCGCAGCGTGGCAATCTGTTGAATGAATGGAGGATAAAAAAATGAAAATGGATAATTCGCTCATCGAATAATTGATTCATTCGCTCATTATCCATCAATACCATTAACAAACCAATCAATTAGCCTATTAATAAGTATTAATAAAAATATCTACTATTCAATTTTTGCAGAAAATGCTATC
>JADLAH010000259.1 GCA_020848315.1 Chitinophagales bacterium
CTGGCTGACGGCGACCTGCTATGGATTGGCAGCGGGAACAGTGGTCTCTATCTTTTCGACCCTGTGAAAATGGACATCCGCGAACACTACACGGAAGAAGATGGATTATGCAACAACTTCATCTATGGCATTCTGAAAGATGATCAGGGAAAATTATGGCTGAGCACCAACAGAGGAATTTCCGTCTTCGACCCGTTGCAGAAAAGATTCAGAAATTACGACATCAACGACGGCCTTCAGAGTAATGAATTCAACGTGGGCGCTTATCACAAAACACAATCCAATGAATTGCTGTTTGGTGGCATCAACGGATTCAACATCATCGAACCGGATAAGATTCCGTTCAATGCCTACAAGCCTGCGGCTATTATTACTTCTGTCAAAGTCAACGAACAGTATTTCGATTTCATGGAATACCAACCCCTCTCCGAGCGCATCCGGTTGCAAAACAAGCAGAATAATATCGCTTTTGAATTTGCCTCCAGCGATTATGCCAACACGCCCAAAAACCGATTTGAATACAAGCTGGATGGCTACGATAAAGACTGGACCAACACAGAAAGAAATTACGCTTCCTACGCACAGTTGCCTCCGGGCAATTACACCTTTTATGTCAGAGCCAGCAACAACGACGGCGTTTGGTCTTCCGCGCCCGCAGCTTTCACTTTCCGCATCCGTCCGATGTTCTGGCAAACCTGGTGGTTCCGGATATTTGCCGGCATCTCCATCGTACTAGCCGGCTACCGCATGATCAGCAACCGCATACAAACGGTGCGCAACAAGGAAAAGGAAAGAATGCAGATAAAAAGTCAGCGAACGGAATTTGAAAAGCAACTGGCAGAAATCAAACTGAAAGCGCTGGTGGCACAGATGAATCCGCATTTCATCTTCAACTGCATGAATTCCATTCAGGCGATGATTCTGTCTGACCAGAGCATACAAGCCTCCACCTACCTGACGAAACTATCGCGACTCGTGCGGTCGGTGCTGGAAAATTCGGTAAAAACATTCATCCCGCTGCAGGATACCATCGAAAACCTGAAACTCTACCTCGAACTGGAATCGCTGCGTTTCAATCAGCATTTCAACTACCATATCACCACCGACGGACTGGATGTTTACTCTGTGGAATTGCCTTCGATGCTGATTCAGCCTTATGTGGAAAATTCCATCTGGCACGGACTCCTGAAAAAGGAAGGGGAGAAAAATATCGATATCCGTTTTTACCGACAAGGGAAATTCTGTATCTGCGAAGTGACAGACAACGGCATTGGCCGCGAAGCGGCCACACAAATGAATCTGGGTAAAAAACATAAATCGCTGGGCACCTTCATCACACAGGAGATGTTTGACACTTTGCAGAAAATAAAAGAAACGGACTATACCGTAGAAACCGTAGATTTATATGATGAAAACGGAAAAGCGACCGGCACCAGAGTCATCATCCGCATGGAATTAGATTAACCCTAAAAAGAACCCTATGGACACCATCAAAGCATTGCTTTTAGACGATGAAAAAAACAATCGCATTGCACTGAATAAACTCATCGAGAAATTCTGTCCGCAGGTGGTAGTGACTGCTGAATGTGAAAGTGTTGACGAGGCCATCGCGCTGCTGGAAAAACAAACGGTAGATGTTGTTTTCCTGGATGTAGAAATGCCCGGCAAAAACGGCTTCGACCTGCTGGCACATTACAACTACCACTGCCCTTTTGATGTTATCTTCACCACCGCTTACAGTCAGTATGCCGTAAAAGCGTTCCGCTTCAGCGCGCTGGATTACCTGCTGAAACCGGTAGATCCGGAAGAACTGATACAGGCCGTGCACCGGCTGTCCGTAAAAAAATCGGAGTCCATTAAATACAAGCAGTATGAATTGCTGGAACAAAAAATCAATCTGAAAGATCTGAGCAAAAAGCAAATCGCCATATCCACGCTGGAAGGGATTTATTTCCTGTCGCTGGATGAGATTGTACATATCGACGCGGACTCTTCCTACACCAAAATATTCCTTTCTTCCAACGATATGATTATGTCCTCCAAGCCGCTGAAATATTTTGAGGAATTGCTGGAAGGATATGATTTTGTCCGCATCCATCAGTCACACATCATCAACCTGCGACATATTCGCAGGTATGTGCGCGGTGACGGCGGCCAGGTGATTATGAACAACGGCACGGAAATAGAAGTATCGCGCAGAAAGAAAGACGACCTGCTGGATAAGATTGCAGAGACGTTGTAAGATTATAAGAGTCAGGAAATAAGAGTCAGGACAGATGAATCAAAACATAAGAATCAAAACATAAGAGTCAGGACATAAGAGTCAAGACAGATTAAAAGATAGTATCTATCCGCGGGCGAGGATGCTTTTATTAATCTCTTTTATCAGTCCCGGGCCTTCATAGATAAATCCGGTATACAATTGCACCAGCGTGGCGCCGGCATTCAGTTTTTCCATGGCATCTGCTGCCGTCATGATACCACCGACCGCGATGATGGGGAATTTGCCGCCTGATTGCTGATGCAGATAGCGGATAATCTCCGTGGATTTTTGCGTCAACGGCTTTCCACTGAGTCCGCCCGCACCTATCGCCTCCACCTGCTTCACATCCGTCGATAAACCGTCTCTGGAAATGGTGGTATTGGTAGCCACAATGCCGGCCAGACCGGTTTCTGTAACAATCTCCACGATATCATCGAGTTGTTCATGGGTTAAATCCGGGGCAATCTTCAGCAATATGGGTTTAGATGTTGCTTTGGTATTATTCTGCTGCTGCAGAGCAAACAGCAATTGCTTCAACGGCTCTTTTTCCTGCAATGCCCGCAGATTGGGCGTATTGGGGGAGCTCACGTTTACCACAAAATAATCGACCACCTCATACAGCACATCAAAGCATTTCAGGTAATCATCCGTGGCATTTTCATTCGGCGTCACTTTGTTCTTTCCGATATTACCACCAATGAGGATTTGGGATTTGAGTTTTGAGATTTGAGATTTGAGGATGTTTGCTTTTACGGTCAGCATTCCTTCGTTATTAAATCCCATTCTGTTGATGATGGCTGCATCCTGAATCAGGCGAAACAAGCGCGGTTTGTCATTGCCGGGTTGCGCCAGCGGCGTTACCGTTCCTATTTCCACAAATCCGAAACCAAGTGCCGCGAAAGCGTCAATACACTCGGCATTCTTATCCAGACCTGCTGCGAGTCCTACCGGGTTTTTGAAGGTTAATCCAAATACTTTTCTTTCCAGTTTTTTATCTTCCACCACATACAGCCACTTCATCAGTGCCGGCACAAACGGGATTTTCATCAACCGGCTGATCCATAACAAAGTAAAGTGATGCGCCGTTTCAGCATCCATTTTAAACAGGAAAAAACGCAGGATTTTGTACATACTGCAAATGTACTACTAATCAGCAGCAATAAAAAACATCTAAATAAGTTAAACCACACAAGAAACATAAGCAACACAAGTCTACATATTATTTAACAAATTATCTTATCTCTCCCTGAATTTGGCCTGCATTATCATCGAAAAAAAGGATACCATTTTTTTCCTCTTTGCTTCTTATGTTTCTTAGTGGTAAAAAATCCTCCTCCTGCATACGCATGCGCTCTCCATCTCCTCATCAATTTTGATTATCTTTAGTGCATGTTACAGCCTCTTGCCGAACGAATGCGCCCGAAGTCTCTCGACCAGATGATCGGGCAGCAACACATCCTGGGTGAAGGGAAGCCTTTGAGAAATCTGCTGCAAAAACAGAAACTGCATTCCCTGATTTTCTGGGGACCACCCGGTGTGGGAAAAACCACGCTGGCACGCATTCTGGCGGAACAGGCAGGGCTGCCATTCGAGCAACTGAGTGCCATTTCATCCGGGGTAAAGGAATTGCGCAGTGTGATTGACGAAGCAAAAACATTCGGCACCAAAGTGCTCTTCATCGATGAGATTCACCGCTTCAACAAATCGCAGCAGGACGCCCTGCTCGGCGCAGTGGAAAACGGCACCATCATCCTGATTGGCGCCACTACGGAAAATCCTTCTTTTGAAGTCAATGCCGCGCTGCTGTCGCGCTGCCAGGTCTATATCCTGAAATCGCTGGAAGCCGAAGACCTGAAACGGATTGTCGACCATGCGCTGCGCGAAGACGAGCTACTGAAATCGGAATATATTTCCGTGAAAGAATATGATGCCTTGTTCTATTTTTCCGGCGGCGACGCACGAAAGCTGCTGAATGTACTGGAGCTTGTGTGCGAAAATCTGACTACGGAGAAAGTCATCACCAACACGGTGGTGGAAGAAATTATACAAACCTATATCGCACGGTATGACAAGACCGGCGAACAGCATTACGATATCATTTCGGCCTTTATCAAATCTATCCGAGGCAGCGACCCGAATGCGGCCATGTACTGGATGGCGCGTATGATACATGCGGGTGAAGATCCGAAATTTATCGCGCGGAGGTTGCTGATTTTAGCAAGTGAGGATATCGGCAACGCGAATCCCAATGCGCTGTTGCTGGCGAATGCCACCTTTGAGGCGGTGTCAAAAATCGGCTATCCGGAATGCAGGATTACGCTGGCGCAATGTGTGACGTATCTGGCCTCTTCACCGAAGAGCAATGCCAGCTATCTGGCTATTGGCGAGGCGCTGGCACTCGCGGAAAAGACATCGCAACTGTCGGTGCCGCTGCACCTGCGTAACGCGCCCACCAAGCTGATGAAAAACCTGGATTACGGCAAAGACTATCAGTATGCGCATCAGTTTGAAAACAACTTTGTAGAAATGGAATTTCTGCCGCCGGAAATCAGCGGCACCAAATTCTATGAACCCGGCAACAATGCCAGAGAACACGAACTGCGCAAGTTTCTGAAGGAAAGATGGAAAGGGAAATATGGGTATTAGTATTTTTACCACTAAGACACTAAGAGCACTAAGAATATATGATTACTCAAAGCTACGTTAACAACATCTCCTACCAAATTGTTGGTTGTGCAATAGAAGTACACAAAGCATTAGGCCCCGGTCTATTGGAATCTGTTTATCAGAGATGCCTTGTAAAAGAACTGGAATTGGCAGGCTTTAAGGTAATGCAACAAATAAAAGTGCCTGTCATGTATAAAGGAGAACAATTAGACTGTGACCTCCGACTCGATATCCTGGTGGAAGATTTGATTATTATTGAATTAAAATCAGTGGAAATAATGCTACCGGTTTTTAAGGCGCAATTATTAAGCTATATGAAACTATTAGAAAAGCCTAAAGGATTATTGATTAACTTTAATACGGAAAATATCACCAAAGACCTGGTTCCCATGGTGAATGAATACTTTGCCAATTTACCGAAATAAACTTTGTGAACTCAGTGCCTTAGTGGTTTAAACATGAATATAAAATCAGATACCTTCTTCTTGATAGCCGGGCCATGTGTCGTGGAAAGCGAGGACATTTGCTTTGAAATTGCGGAGCAATTAGTGGCTCTGACCACGGCATTAAACATCCCTTTTGTTTTCAAAGCCTCTTTCAAGAAAGCAAACCGCAGCAAACTCGACTCCTTCTCTACCATCGGAGAGGAAAAGGCATTACAGATTCTATCGGATGTAAAATCCCGTTTTGGTGTGCAGATACTGACAGACGTACATGAAACCACCGACTGTGACAAAGTGAAAGACATTGCCGATATCATTCAGATTCCGGCCTTTTTATGCCGGCAAACGGAGTTGCTCATAGCAGCAGGCAAAACCGGCAAAACCATAAATATCAAAAAAGGGCAGTTTGTAAATGCCGACATGATGCGCCACGCAGCCGCAAAAGTAGCCTCCACCGGCAACCCGAACATCTGGCTGACGGAACGCGGAACGATGTTCGGCTACAACGACCTGATGGTTGATTTCCGCAATATTCCATTGATGAAACAGTTGGGTTATCCGGTGGTATTTGATGCCACCCATTCCGTGCAACAACCCAACGGCAGCAACGGCATCAGTGGCGGAAAGCCCGAATTTATTGAGACGCTGGCTAAGTGTGCCATCGCAGCCGGTGTGGATGGCATCTTTCTGGAAACACATCCGAATCCGGGAAAAGCGCTGAGCGACGGCACGAATATGCTGCCACTGAATGAAGTGCAACTATTGCTGGAGAAACTGCTGCGCATCCGTCAGGCCTTATAACACCTTCACTTCCGTTCTTCTGTTTTTCGCCTGATTTTCTTCCGTATCATTCGGCGCGACCGGTTGTGTATCGCCATATCCTTTTGCGGTGAGTCGCAATTTATCGATTCCCTTTTTCAGCAGATATTCCATCACGCTTTCCGCTCTTTTCTGCGAAAGCAGCAGGTTGTATTTTTTGTCGCCTTTGCTGTCTGTATGTCCGGCAATTTCCATTTTCACGGCAGGGTTTTTAAGCAGCAATTCCACCAGTTTATCCAGTTCCGCAAACGACTCCGGTTTCAGTTCACTTTTATCAAAATCGAAGAAGACATTATTCAGGGTAATTTTTCCGTTCGCGCTGATGGGCTGCAGCAAGACTTCCATTTCAAACGGTTGGGTGGCGGAAGCCTCTGCGGTGAGATTAATATTGCGGGAATAAAACAAATATCCTTCCTGCTGTATCTGCAGCGCATTGTTTTTATTCACTTCCAGGGTGGCGAAGAAGCTGCCGTTCTGCGTCACTCCTTTCGATTCCTTTTTTGTTTCCAGATCTGTCATCGAATAATTCGCCTGCAGCAATTGTTTCGTCACCGCGTCACGCACCGTCGCTTTCAGGTAAGTGATGCGTTTCGGCTGCATTTTTTCCGGCAACTCAAAGGAATAGATATCGAGTCCTCCGAAACCATTTTCCCTGTTGGAGGCGAGGAAAGCCATCTTGCCGTCGTAAGATACCGCGAGGCCGTTATCATCCGTTTCCGTATTAATCGGATATCCGAGGTTCTCTGCCTTTGTCCAGCCGGTATCTGTTTTGCGGGAAATATAAATATCGCCGCCGCCCATGCCCGGCCAACCGGCGGAAGTGAAATACAAAGTCTGATTATCCGCATGGATAAACGGACACTGATCGTCGTTTGCGGTATTGATATTCGGACCGAGGTTCTGCGGCTCCGACCATTTCAACTGTTCATCCAGATAGCTCACCCAGATATCCTTGCCGCCGAGGCCGCCCGGACGGCTGCTGGCAAAATACAAGGCGCGACCATCCGAAGAAAAGCTGGGCTGCGCTTCCCACGCGCTGGTATTGATCGGCTTGCCGATGCCCATGGCCGCCGTCCAGTTACCCTTGAGTTTCTGGGAAAAATAGATATCGCAGCTACCGTAGCCATCCATGCGGTTGCACGCCGTAAAAAACAGCAATGTGCCATCCGCGTTCATGGTTTCAGCACCTTCATTATCGGCGGTGTTGATGATATTGCCCAAAGAAACCGCGGGACTGAATCCTTTCTCCGTTTTGGTGGAGACATAAATATCTTCCTGATTATTCTGCAGCCTTGTGAAGGCCAGTAATTTGCCATCAGGCGTCATATA
>JADLAH010000260.1 GCA_020848315.1 Chitinophagales bacterium
CAGTTGCTGATACCAATCAATTGCTTTGGTGTCGAAGTTGGAGGTCGGTTCATCCAGCAGCAGCACATCTGACTGTGTGGTAAATGCGAGTGCCAGCTTCACTCGCTGACGCATGCCCGAAGAAAAATTCTTGATATATTTTTTGCGATGCTGCGTCAGTTGCGCCAACTCCAGAAATGCCGATTTATCCGGCACTACCATTTTTTTAAAAGAAGCGTGAAAATCATACATTTCCTCGAGGGAAAAATCCTCAATCAACTGAATATACGGAGCAGCATAAGCTATCATAGGCGCGACATCCGCGCTGTAGGTCACCCGCTTGTGCTGCAGACTGTAGTGCACCTTGCCGGATGTCGGCAGCAAACCGCCGGAAATAATCTTCAGCATAGTGGATTTCCCGCTGCCATTCGCACCGATGATCGCGTATTTTCCGCCGTGTTCAAACTGAAAATTCACCTGTTTGAAAATCCATTCAAAACCATAGCGTTTACTGATATTTTCGAGTTGAATGACCATTATTTATGCGTCCATACCTTTAATGATACCGCGCTGAGAATTTCTGATAAACTGTACTATCTCATCCCGCAAATCGGATGCGGCCATTTCCTCTTCTATTTTCTGCAGTGCCTGTGTCGTATTGAGACCGTTGTTACCAAACACATAGCGATATACATCCTGAATCAGATGAATCGACTCTACAGAAAAGCGATGCCGTTTGAGTCCCACAGAATTGATACCGGCATATTGCGCAGGATTGCGCATCACCAGACAATAAGGTGGCACATCTTTTCCTATCATCGCACCGCCCGAAATGAAAGCGTGTTTGCCGATGCGGGTAAACTGGTGCGCGCCGCTCATGCCGCCGAAGTATGCATGGTCTTCCACAATAACATGTCCTGCGAGATTGGTGGCATTCGCAAGGATGCAATGCTGTCCGATGACACAATCGTGCGCGACATGCACATAGGCCATCAGCATCGTGTGGTTCCCGATTTTGGTAGTGCCGCTTTCTTCTGTTCCGCGGTTCACCGTAGCACATTCTCGGATAGTGACATGGTCACCGATTTCCACCGTGGTATATTCGCCGTGAAATTTTAAATCCTGCGGAATGGCACCGATGACGGCACCCGGAAAAATGCGGCAATTCCGGCCGATTCGCGTGCCCGGAAACAGTGTAACATTCGGCCCAATCCAGGTATCGTCTCCGATTACGACATCTTCATAAACCGTCGTAAAATGTCCGATACTCACATTAGCGCCTACAATAGCATCCGGGTGTACAAAATTGGTCAAGACAGCTGATTTTGGTCAAAGATAAGAAAATCCTTTTTATTAGCGCGGAAAGGCAACAGCCTCCATGTGCTGCAGCACATGCTGCTGCAGATAATGTGCGAAACGAACATTGGATGTATGGCCGGGCTTATACGCAATCAACTTGCCATTGAAGAAACATTGTATCAGCGCGAGATCGCCGATAACATCGAGGATTTTATGGCGGGCCGCTTCATTGTCAAATGTCTGATACAAGGGATTAAGAATACCCATTTCAGGAATGGAATTCGCCGATTGATGAAAAGTCGTCGCCAGCCAGTTGATTTTTTCCTTGCTCAATGCCGTTTCAGAAAAGACGAGCGCATTGTTCAGATTACCGCCTTTTATCAACCCGTTGTTGTAGAGATATTCGATTTCATGCAGGAAACAGAATGTTTTGGCCACCGCCACCGACTCCGCATAATCCTCCATGCTGTTCAGCACCGCATACTGATGCTTGATAATCTTGGATGGAAAATCGATAAGACAGGTAACAGCAAAATGATCGTGCGGCAAAAAGATATATTCCGCGCCGGTTTGTTCATCTTTAAATTCCACCACTTCCTGAATGGTGAAAACACGGTGCATCTGTTCCAATTCAATGGTATTATCCTGCAGTGCTTCCGCGTAAAACTTCGCACTACCATCCAGAATCGGCACTTCCTTATTGTCAATTTCCACGAGCGCATTGGCAATACCGGCCGCATAGAAAGCCGACAACAGGTGCTCCACCGTAATCACTTCCGCATCCATTCTTTTGATGGTGGTGCTGCGGTTGGTATTGCTTACAAACTCCGCTTTGGCCGGAATAAACAAGGTCGGTGCGATGTCCGTTCTGCAGAATTGTATCCCGAAATTCTCAGGCGCCGGTTTGATAGTCACGTTAGCCATCAGACCGGTATGCAATCCGATACCGGAAAACTGAATAGGACGGATGATTGTTTTTTGTGGTTTCAAAGGAATAACTTAGGGTCAGAATAAAAGTAAAAATACCTATTTATTGTGTAATCACGATGTATGTTCTCCGTTTTTTAGCTGTTGAATCAACATTTCCAGTTCACGTACCTTTCTGGCCAGTTCCGGCAAATCCTTGTAGACAACGGTTGCTTTAAAATGCTGTTTGATATCAATGGCGGGTGTACCCGAAAGCGCCAGTCCTTCTTTTTTCACATGTGAAGCCACCGCACTCTGCGCGTTGATTTGCGTGTACGGTGCTACGGAAATATGTCCGACAAATCCCACCTGACCGCCAATGCGGTTGTGGTGCCCGATTTTTGTGGAGCCGGAGATGCCGGTCTGGGCCGCAATGACCGTATGTTCGCCAATCTCCACGTTGTGGGCCACCTGAATCAGATTATCCAGTTTGACGCCTTTGCGGATGATGGTAGACCCCATCGTTGCGCGGTCGATACAAGTGTTGGCACCAATTTCACAATCATCTTCGATGATGACATTTCCAAGCTGCGGAATCTTGTGATAAGCGCCGTCTTCCGTCGGCGCGAATCCGAATCCGTCGCTGCCAATCACCGCACCGGCGTGCATGATGCACCGCTGTCCTACGACGCAATGTGCGTAGATGGTTACATTGGGATAAATGATGGAATCATCGCCGATGACCGCGCGCTCACCGATGTACACGTTCGGATAGATGTGCACGCGCGCACCAATCACCGCAGAAGGATGGACAAAAGCCCTGTCTGAGATTTCAGGTGCAGACGGATGCTGAAAATGCTGCAGCAGCTGACTGAATGCCTGATAGGCGTCATCCACGATAATGCAGTTGGCCGTAATTTGCGGCTGATACAATTGCGCTGACAAAACGATACAGCCAGCCTGTGTGGTGAAAGCAAAATCGAGGTATTTGTTATTGGCGAGAAAAGTAATCTGATCTGCAGCAGCTTCTTCAATCTTCGCGGGCGAACTTACTTCGTGTTGCCCGTCCCCAACTACGCGACCACCGATTAAACGGGCAATATCATTAATGCTTATTTTCATGCCGTATAGTTTTTGGATATGCCAGATAGTGTTTCACCACGGGATTCGACAGCGAGCGTATATTCCATTGTTCGGTAATGGCCGTAATCTCCTTGATGCTACCGTCTTTCATCTTGATATAGATATTGTCTTTATCCGGATTATAGGCGTTGTTTCTGGCCGTTCCGGACATCAGCAGGTAGCGGAGTTCATCGGGCGAGAAATACTGCTGCAACTGCGCCAATTTGATGGCCGCCGCGTTTTCATCCAGAAATTCTATTTTAAACAACTGACGATTGATAATCGAAGTGGACAGGTGCCGTAGAATGACGTCTTCACTATTCATCCAGGCTTTCAATGCCTGTTGTATATCGACATCATCCAGCATGGCAAAGCGGTCGAGGTGTTGTTCAAAATCCTGCTGACTGATGTTGTTTTCCAGAAAGAACAATAAATCGCCGGACAGGCCATTTTTGTTTTCAGAAAGTACTTCGCGGCCACGCAGGATTGCATTCTTCAGCATCAGGTCAGCCACCAGTGATGTTTTGTGCAGATACACCTGCCAGTACATGAGTCTGCGGGCCACAATAAATTTCTCTACCGAATACAATCCCTTTTCCTCTACCACAATGGAATCATCATGGACGTCAATCATGTTGATGATGCGATCGTAGCCGATAACGCCTTCGCTGACGCCGGTATAAAAAGAATCGCGGTTGAGATAATCCATCCGGTCCATATCGAGCTGACCACTGACCAGCTGATGCAGAAATTTCTTGGGATGGCGATTGGTAAAAATAGCTATGGCCAGCGCAATGAGTTCTCCGAATTCCTTTTCCAGCCGCTGCATGAGCAACATGGAAATATGTTCGTGGTGCACACCCGGCACTATCACGCCTTCCAATGCGTGCGAGAACGGACCGTGTCCGAGATCATGCATCAGGATAGCCAATACCGCCGCCTGCGCTTCTTCTTCCGTGATGGTATGGCCTTTGCTCCTTAATGTTTCAAGGGTTTTGTGCATCAGATGCATGGCACCCAAAGAATGATGAAAGCGGGAATGTGTTGCGCCCGGATACACCAGCGTACTCAGGCCGAGTTGCTGAATACGGCGCAAGCGCTGAAAATACGGATGCTCTATCACATCATAGACGATATCATACGGGATAGAAATAAACCCATAGACCGGATCATTAAAAATCTTTCTTTTATTCATGCTGGTTATACCTGCGCCATAGACAGTTTTGCGAATTCACACTTCTTAATAAAATAAAACTATCAAATTGGCGATATTGATTTATATTACCTTGCAAAAATAACGAAATTATCAGGACTTCACCTATACGCTAACCGATACGACATGAACGAAATAAAAATACTCTGGGCCGATGACGAAATTGATTTACTGAAGCCGCAAATCCTGTTTTTACAACAAAAAGGCTATACCGTTGAACCTGTCAGCAATGGTCATGACGCATTAGACAAATGCAAATCCGAACACTTCGACCTTATCTTTCTGGATGAACATATGCCCGGCATCACGGGACTGGAAACACTTTCCCGTATCAAGGCTATCAATAAAGATATTCCTGTCATCATGATTACCAAAAATGAAGAGGAAAACATCATGGAAGAAGCGATTGGTTCTCAGATTGCGGATTACCTGATTAAGCCGGTGCGCCCCAACCAGATATTGCTGGCCATCAAAAAAATTACGGAGAACAAGAAACTCATTTCTGAAAAAACCGCGACTTCCTATCGGCAGGAATTCCAGAATATCATGATGGAACTGAACAATGTAAACGACCATAAAGAATGGGCGGATTTGTATCAGAAGCTGATTTACTGGGAACTGGAACTCGACCAGGCCAACAACACGGAAATGCAGCATATTCTGGATATGCAGAAAAGCGAAGCCAACAAGGAATTCTTCAAGTTCATTTCCAAAAACTATCTGAAATGGCTCAAAGAACCTGATAAACCGGGCACTCCAACATTATCTTACTCTTTGTTCAAAAACAAGATTATTCCGCTGATAGACAAAGATATCCCGACGATTTTTCTGTTGGTGGATAACCTGCGTTATGATCATTACCGGAAAATTGAATCGCTGCTGAAAGAAGACTTCCGCAAGGTGAGTGAGGATTATTTCTACAGCATTCTACCAACTACGACACAATATTCGAGAAATGCCATTTTTTCGGGCCTGATGCCGCTGGAAATCGACCGCAAGTATCCGGATAAATGGTTTTACGACGATGAAAATGCGGGCAAGAATCTGAATGAGGAATTCTTCCTGCAGGAACAATTCAAGCGACTCGGCATACAGGTTAAAACCAGTTACACGAAAATCACCAATCACCAGGCCGGCAGGGCATTGGAAGATAATATCCTGAATCTGCTAAATAATCCCTTTAACGCGATTGTATACAACTTCGTCGATATGCTGTCGCACGCGCGTACTGAAATGGAAGTATTGAAAGAGCTCGCCAGCGACGAGGCTGCTTATCGCTCGCTGACCTTATCGTGGTTTGACCACTCTCCTTTGCTGAATGCGCTGCAAAGACTAAAAGAAAAGAAAGTACGCATCATCATTACGTCCGACCACGGCACCATCCGCGTACAAAATCCGTCCAAGATTATCGGCGATAAAGCGACGACCACCAACCTGCGTTACAAGACAGGGAAGAATCTTAATTACAACGAAAAAGAAGTATTTGCGATAAAAAATCCCGAAGAAGCCTTATTGCCCAAATCAAATCTGAGTTCTTCTTATGTCTTTGCAAAAGAAGATTATTATTTTTGCTACCCGAACAACTACAACCACTATGTAAACTATTACCGAAATACTTTCCAGCACGGAGGTGTTTCGATTGAAGAAATGATAGTGCCGGTGGCCGTATTCGAAAGCAAAGTAATATGACCTTTGAAGTAAAAGATATCGCAGGTTTGCAGCCGGTGGCAGCACACGTGCAGACTTTATTGAAAACGTATCCGGTAGCCTGTTTCTACGGACAACTCGGTGCAGGTAAGACTACTTTCATCAAGCAACTGTGTGTGATGCTCGGTGTGACGGACAATATATCCAGTCCGACTTATCCTATCATCAATGAATATTCCACGTTGAGCGGACGACCTGTATTCCATATGGATTTGTACCGGCTGGACTCCGAAGAAGCCGCTGTGCGTATCGGGCTGGAAGAATACCTCGAATCCGGCAATATCTGCCTGATTGAGTGGGCGGATAATTTTGAATCGCTGCTACCCGAACAGCATATTAAAATTTTTATTCGTAAATTAGAGGATGATATCCGTTCGATAGACATCCGGACATCATTCCCTTGATTGAAAACAGCCTGAAACAAGCATATGGAATCCATTCTTGGAAAGATAAAAACGGAATACGCACTTTACACCAAAGAAGTGCTGGCGGAAATCGGACATCAGAAAAAATCTATTACCATTGGCATTCCCAAAGAAACGGACTATCAGGAAAAGAGAACTCCGCTGACACCCAATTCCGTGGCTGCTTTGGTGAATTATGGCTGTCGCATCACACTGGAAAAAGGCGCCGGAGAATATGCACATTTCGGAGATGAGGAGTACCTGGCAGCTGGCGCGGATATCGTTTATTCCAAGGAAGAAGTGTTTAAATCTTCCGTGATTCTGAAATCGGCTCCGATGAATGCCGCGGAAATCAGTTTGCTGCACAACAATCAGATTGTCATCTCTCCCATTCTGCTGCCACATCAGACCAAGAACATGTTTAAGTGCATGTCTGATAAACGTGTGACGGCTATCGCATTTGAATATGTGAAAGGCGATTACAACAGCTTTCCATTTATGCGCAGCATGAGTGAAATAGCGGGACATTACGCCATACTCACTGCTGCAAAATACTTGAGCAATGAATATGGTCCGGGTATCCTGCTGGGTGGCATCTCCGGACAACCACCGGCGAAAGTGCTCATCCTGGGAGCGGGCACCGTGGGTGAAACCGCAGCAAAAGCTGCACTCTCTCTCGGCGCTTCCGTGCAGGTATTTGATGATAATATCTACCGGCTATCCCGACTGCAAAAGAACATCGGACAACGCATCTACACCTCTGTGTTTGACCCGCTCAATCTGGCCAAGAACGTATCCCGATCGCATGTGATTATCGGTGCGCTGAAAGCTGTTAACGGCCGCACGCCTTGTGTGGTAACGGAAGACATGGTGAGGTCCATGAAGAAAGGTGCGGTGATTATTGACGTCGCCATCGATCAGGGCGGCTGCCTCGAAACCTCACGCGTAACATCGCACGACCATCCCGTATACACACAACATGGCGTGGTGCATTACTGCGTGCCTAATATTGCTTCCAATGTATCACGGACTGCCAGTTATTCCCTGAGCAATATCCTCACACCGATATTGAAAAATGCGGTGAATGCAGGCGGCATTGAACAACTGCTGAAATCAGATGCGGGTATGCGACATGGCGCCTATTTGTACAAAGGCGCTGTTACCAAAGATTTCATTGCCCAGAAATTTGACATGAAATACATGGATCTGGAATTACTGCTGAGCGCAGATTTCTAAGACTTACTACCCATCACAATGCTATAATTTCATCGAGCAATGACCATGGTGTAGGCTCATACGCTGTATGAATGTCCGGCACGTGCATTTCCTGCAATTTCCGGGTAGTAGTTTTTCCGATGGATACTATCTTTTTACCTGAATATCCTTCCGGATATAATGTAAAATAAGCCTGCGCACTCAAAGGACTGGTAAACACCAGGATATCTTCGGCTCGCTCTGCAAGCTGCTGTTTCGGACGATTGGTATAAACGACCAATGAGGTGGAATCCGTATCGTATTGCAGGTACTTCTGTACTGACTGCATGGACTTTTTAGCCTGAGGGAACAATACCTTATCTCCATTTGCCATTTGCCCGAAATGATGTGCAATGGCTTCAAGGTCATTCCCGCTTCCGGTAAAATGCACCGCAAGGCCTTGTTCTTTCAGTGCCAAGGCCGTTCCCTGATTAATAGCAGCCAACTTCACCCCTTCCGGTAATGATTTGCCGGACATACCTTCCAGAAAATATTTTACGCCGTTTTTACTGCTGAAAAACAACCAATTTACCTTTTCAGGCATTTCAAAGGATTGTTTTTTAAATTCAATAAATGACTCATTATTAACAGAATAACCTATTTTATTTAATGTATCAATCAAATAATCACCGGAAGACAAATCAGAGGTGATAAAAACTGAAGGCACAGCGGATGGCTGATTGCTTTTTAATTTATCTATGAAGATTTGACTATCCTGCGAAGCAAAACCGCGTTTCAGCATGCGTTTAGGCGTTTGCTTCCACTCCGCTGATTGCGCTACCCATACCAATAATTCACCATCGACTTTTTCAGCGTAAACGCCTAATGGCATCTGACAACCTCCGTCAAAATCATGTAAGACCTGGCGTTCCGCCTGCGCAATCTCCGCAGTGGCTTCATCCTGCAGGTGCCTGCATACCGACTGCATTGCTGTGTCATTTTCTCTGATCTGATATGCCAATACTCCTTGCGCCGGCGCGGGAATAAACATCGGCGCACGCAAAGGCACCTGAATAAAGTCGGATAAATCCACCTGCAAGCGCTCGAGACCTGCGGAAGCAAGCACGATAGCATCGTATTCCTTGTTGCGCAGCCGGCCAACCCTTGTAGGTACGTTGCCGCGCAGGTCTTTCAGTTCAATATCCGGACGAAATGCCTGCAGTTGCGTCTTACGACGTGCGGAGGATGTACCCACCAATGCATTTTCTTTCAGTTGCAACATTTTAGTATCGTCCAGTCCCTCGGGATGAATCAGCAAAATATCAAAAGGATTAGCACGTTTGGAGTAAGCCGAAATCGTCAGTCCTTCCGGATTATTGGTAGGCAAATCTTTACAGGAATGCACCGCCATATCTATCTCTCCGGCCAGCAATGCATCTTCGAGTTCTTTGGTAAAAAAACCTTTTCCTTCCATTTTATCAAAACTCAGGTTCCATTGCTGGGTGGCATCTCCTTTGGTTTTGATGATTTTCAATTCCGCCATAAAACCCTGTTCTTCCAACACGGATTTGGTATAATTTGCCTGCCACAGCGCGAGTTCGCTGCCACGTGTGCCGATAATAATGGGTGTGTTTTTACCTTTCATACATGCATTTAGTTAAATCCGTCGCAGCCGGAGGCTTACGGACGGAATTTCTTATTCAAAAGGGATTTCTTGGAAGCTTTGAAAGGCAATGCAATGTATTTTTCTTCCATGTAATTCAATACTTTTTCCAGAATTTCTTTGGAATTCGGATCCAAAGCCGCGATATCTTTTTTGAACGCACTATTCAGTGCTCTGTCACGGATACTTTTCACTTCATTTGGAATATCGGCCAATGCCTTCTCCAGACGTCTTTCTTTGTGCAACTCACTAAAACCCACCAGGAATTCTTCCAACATGGTTTCTGCCTTATACAACTCTCCTTTTCTGAACTGCAGATTTTCTTTCGCTTTTTTCTCCAGAGATGCCACATCGATATAAGTCACGGAAGGCAAATCGATGATATCCTGTTCCACATCCTGCGGCACCGCTAAATCCACGATGGTCACCGGATGATTAGCCGGAACTATCTTATGAAAAATATCTTTGGTCAGCACCGCGTAATTGGCACCTGTGCAAGTCAGGATAATATCCACCTGCAGATGGTGATTTGCGAGCTGTTCAAGGGCGAAACCTTTTCCGTTTTTAAAGCGCGCTGCCAGATCTTCCGCTTTTCTCAGAGACCGGTTGTAGACAGACACGTTTTTGATATCATTTTTGGTGAGCAGGTTCGCCATCAGGTTGTTGGTCTGTCCCGCCCCGATAATGAGCATATTGGAATCTTTGGAAATACCTTGCTCCAACAGCGTTCTGAATGCCAGCGACACAACGGAAATTGGCTTTTCGCCGATTCTTGTATCGCAATGGATTTTTTTAGCAAATACAATTGCCTGCTGATAAGCGAGACGGATATCATCCCCGCATAAGTCATGTTTTTTGGCATTGAGATAAGCCGTTTTAATCTGGCCTAAAATCTCACGTTCTCCGATTACCAGTGAATCAAGCGAAGCTGCAACACCCATGAAATGCTTCACCGCATCTTCCCCTTCAAACACCAATGCTTTGGAAATATGGAGATTCACCAATTCCTTGTTCAGATCCGGATTGATGAACTGAAATAAATCCTTGAGGAATTTATTGTCTATCTTTTTATCACAGGTAAAGAAGAAGGTAACACGATTGCAGGTATTGAGATACAACAACTCGTGGATGGCAAATGCATCTTTTAATTCTTTCAGGCGTTCAGCAGGATAATCACTATCTCCAATAGAAGATACGAGATAATCTTTCAGCCTGTTTACTTTCGCCGTTTTATGCGTAATCGTTACTACTTTATAACTCTGCACTTGCTTGCTGATTTGCTTTTACAAATATGGTGATAATATAGACAATAAAAAAATGATTTTCCTCATGTCGGCGGCTGCTAACAATAACATAAACTATTTAGGATATTCAATCTGCACATAGCATTTTCCGTTTTGCAATTGCAATTCTTTCTTTACGCCCATTGAATATCGGACAATCACGTGTTTATTTTCATCTGTTTCCGGCAATGTTCCGATTACCTTAGCATATATTATCTTGCTGTTTACCAGGTTTTTAATCTTTATTACCGTGCCGATGGGCAAGGTTTTATGCATGGCAAAATATACATTCTCCATTGCCCCCAAGGTGGTCGTCATCGGTGCGCCAGTACCTTTCGCCGTGGCAGTGGCCGCATATTTTTTATAAATCGCTAGCAGTGATTTCTGTGATTCATTTTCTATGGCCTGCACATCCGGTTTTTCGGGAATCTCTGTAGTGGTTTCCTCTGCCTGAACGGAAGTACCGGATTCAGCGGGTATAACGGAAGCCTGAACGGGCGGTGGTGTAGCAGCGGCAGACGGCGCAACAGGAATGATTCCTGCCGTTGAGGCCACCTTGAGTATCATTCCTATTTTAACATTATTATCCGGCAGATTATTCCATTTTTTCAAATCATCGATAGATACCTGATACATTTTGGAAATGCCGTACAGCGTTTGTTTAGGCTCCACCACATGTTCTTTCATCTTAATACCGGTCTGCGACACAGGATTAACTGACACTTTAACTTCCTGAGTACTGGCAGCTGGTTTTGAGTTATTTAAAATCTGCTTTTTATGAATATTGGGAACGCGGATAATCTGATCCGGAAAGATGCTGTTTTCCACCAACGATGGATTACTTTTGAGTATTTCCGTTTTGGAAACATCATATTTCTGGGCAATCTTTGTCAGGGTTTCTCCGAATTTCACCACATGCATAATGTACTCCGGCGCCTTTGGCGCCGGCTTATTAGAACCGGATTTCTGAGCCATCACACTCAGCGTCAACAAAAACCATCCGATGAACAGTATTCCTTTTCTGCGCATACCAATCTATTAAATGACAAAAATCTAATTTTCCATGGAGTACAATTCGGCTACTTTTCAACAACGGTTTATAGTTAATGAATGTTCACCGCCGCCGTATGCCGGCTTTGTACTACCTTTGCAGCATAAATTATACCATTTTGAAGATTGCCGGCATTATTCCTGCACGTTATGACTCCTCCCGTTTTCCTGGAAAACCGCTTGCGTTGATAGCCGGAAAACCGATGATACAGCGCGTATACGAACAATGCCTGCTCGCTGACGGACTGTCCGATGTCATTATCGCAACTGACGACCCGAGGATTCAGGAGGCAGTAAGCGCATTCGGTGGCAAAACCATCCTGACCGGCGAGCATCCGAACGGCACTTCCCGTTGTGCGGAGGCAGCCCTTCATCTGCCCGTTACTTTTGATGCAATCATCAATATTCAGGGAGATGAACCGATGATACATCCTGAGCAGATTAATGAGCTCGTTGAGCGCTTTTATTCCGGCGATGTGCAGATTGCCACACTCATCCGGAAAGAACACAACCTGTCCCGCGTAAACAATGAAAATATCGTCAAGGCATTCTACCGCAATAATGGTGAGACCATCGACTTCAAACGGCTGCCGGATGAAACAGAATTATCCGCCATTTCAGCACAAGGCTATTTTTATCAGCACGTGGGTTTATATGGATTCAAAAGAACCGTATTAAATGAAATTGTACATCTGCCTCCTACGCCGCGCGAACAGACAGAGAAGCTGGAACAACTGCGATGGTTGGAACACGGATACAGCATCCGCGCGCAGGTGACAAAATATGACACACACAGCGTTGACACACCGGAAGACCTGATACGTATATCCGCGTATTTTTAAGCAATCTGACTTTCCGCAAATATTTTTCCGGGGAAATTGAAAAAATAAAAAAAAATGATACTTTTGCAGCGGTTCTTTTACAAGTCCATTTCTACGGGGAATTAGCTCATTTGGCTAGAGCGCTTCGCTGGCAGTGAAGAGGCGATCGGTTCGAATCCGATATTCTCCACAAAAA
>JADLAH010000261.1 GCA_020848315.1 Chitinophagales bacterium
ACAGTGTATGCCGTTTTTTGTGGTGGAGATTCTTTGCTGAAAGCGGAACAAAAGATTCATCGTTTGCATAGTTACAATGTGAAGAGCATACTCGATTACGGCGTGGAAGGCAAGGAAAGTGAAGCGGATTTCGACAGAACTGCCGATGCCATCAAGGAAGCCATTCTGTTTGCCAGGAAGGAAAAGGCGGTGGATATAGTCTGTTCCAAGTTTACAGGCTTATTGCCATTCGCGTTGCTGGAAAAACTGCATAGCGGTCAGCCGCTCTCCATCGGGGAGAAAGTGGCCTATACGAACGCGCGCACCCGCATTTACGATTTGGCACAGCTCGCCTATGATAACGACGTGAGTCTGTTTGTGGACGCGGAAGAAAGCTGGATACAAAAACCACTCGATGATTTGACCTTCGAGCTGATGCAGCAGTTCAATAAGAAGAAACCGATTATTTACAATACCGTACAGTTGTACCGAAAAGACAGACTGGATTTCTTCCGGTCGGAGGTCGCCCGCGCGCAGGAACAGGGGTTCATTTATGCAGCCAAGTTGGTGCGCGGCGCCTATATGGAAAAGGAGGCAGCAAGAGCCACCAAAATGGGCTATGAAAATCCGATTCAGCGTACAAAATCCGATACGGACAGAGATTACGATGAGGCGGTGCGCTTTGCCCTTCAGCATATCGAGCGTGTCGCGGTATGTATTGCTACACACAACGAAGACAGCACGCAGCTGGCAGTGCGTATCATGGAAGAAATGAACCTGCCGAATGCGCATCCGCATATTCATTTTTCTCAGTTGTTGGGAATGAGCGATCATGTTTCCTTTAATATGGCTGACGCAGGTTTTCATGTGCACAAATACATGCCCTACGGACCGGTGAAAGAAGTGATTCCTTATCTCATTCGCAGAGCACAGGAAAATACCAGTGTATCCGGACAAATGGGCCGCGAATTGAAACTGCTGAAAGAAGAAGTGAAGCGCCGCAGATTGTGGACGCTATAGCTAGCATATCACCTGAAGTGGTTTCCGTATGGAACGATCAGCGCAAACCGATAGTGGCTAATTTAGCCCCGATTTTATTGCGCAAGTCGGCATTGATTGGCATCAATGGCAGTCGTACATGGTCGTCGCACACACCCAGATGCTTCATCGCCGCTTTGACACCGGCCGGATTTCCCTGTTCGAATAAATAGGTAATGAGTTCATCTATTTTGTACACGGTTTGTCTTGCGGAAGCAAAATCACCCTCCAGCGCCTGGTGCACCATGTCGGAAAATAATTTTGGTGTGGCATTCGCAATCACGGAAATAACCCCGTCGTAGCCGATGGAAATCTGCGGCACAATCAGGTCGTCATTGCCACTGATTAACAGGAAATCCTGTGGTTTTTCTCTGGCCAGCCAGAAAATCTGCATCCAGTCATTGCTGGCTTCCTTGATGCCGATGATATTTTTGAAGTTATTTGCCAGCTGCAAAGTTGTACTCGCCCTGATATTAGAAGCCGTTCTGCCCGGCACATTGTAAAGGATAATTGGAAGCTCGGTGTTGTTGGCAATCGCTTTGTAATGTTCGTATATGCCTTCCTGAGTAGGTTTGTTGTAATACGGACTCACGGAAAGGATGCCATCCACGCCGGTCAGGTCAGCATGATTGATATCCTCAATAATACTGCGGGTATCATTGCCGCCAAAGCCCGCGATGACAGGCACTCTCTTGTTGGTAGTCTCCACGCAAGCTTTGATTAAATCCTGCTTTTCCTGCTTGTTCAGTGTCACAGACTCGCCGGTAGTACCCAGTACCACCACATAGTCCACGCCACCATCTATCACGTAGTTTACTACTTTCTCAAATTCGGAAAAGTTGATTTCTTTTTGTTCATTAAATGGCGTTACCAATGCTACACCAACGCCTTTCAGATTCAATGTGCTCATACTTGCATTAAAAGTCTACTGTAAATAATTTTCTAAGTTCCGAATTAAGTTAGAAATATCCTTGTTTTCCGCTGAAATCAATATTAAATCATAGTTAGCATTTTCCACTTCCTTGTTGAAGCCCACCCGAAACGCCGCGGGTGAAGTGGCTGCAATATACTCGAGTGGCAGGCATTCGCCGGTGCTGAAATTGATGAGCAGGTCAAACGGAGAACGCATGAAAAAGCCCGCCGTTCCACCACCCGGCTTGCCGTACCAGGTCGTATCCTTATCGCAGATAAACGGGAAAGGATAGTGGAAGCCGAATTCCCGCTTAGGCATATAACCCAGCAACTGCACTTCCTTGTGCATCGCTTTCAGGTCGGCGGCAAAGGCTGTAATCCGGTCGTTTTCGGCTACGTTTCCAGCATTGAATAAAATACCGATTTGTCGGGCAGCAGCCAGTGTCACAGGCCTTCTGCTGATGAGGTGAGTCTGCTTTCTTCTGACCAGAAAACGGAAGATAAGCCGTCGTATAAATTGTAAAATTTGCACGACTAAAAGTACAATTATTCTTCTGAATAGCAAGCCTGCGGTAGCTGTGAAGATTACATTTTAATTCAATATCTTAGCCGAAATTATCGCATGCGTCTTCGTCAGCTACTTTTTTCAGTGCTTGTTTTTCTTTCGCCGCTTGTTTGTGTGGCGGGCACCAAGGATAGTCTGCTGCAATTGCTGCAAAAATATCCCGCTCCCGACACCATCAGGTGCGAACGCCTGTATGCATTGATAGAGGCGGAGCAGGATAATACGATATGGATGAAGTACAATCAGGAACTTCAGCGGATTGCGGAACAGGGTATCCGAAAATACAGCCATACTCCGAAACTCAAACGCGCCTACACCAAATACCTGAGTGTGGCCTATTGCAATGCCGGCGCGAATTTTGTGTATACGGATAAATATGATTCCGCTATTATCCTGTATCGCAAAGCGGATCAGATTGCCGCGAGTATACAATCGCATACAGATCGTTCCATCGCCTTGCAGAATATTGCCACCGCCTTTGATTTTATTGGCAAACTGGATAGTGTTCTCCATTATTTCGAACAAGCCTATCAGGAAGCTAAGTTGTCCGGCGATTCATCGGCCATCGCGTATGTGCTGACCGACCTAGGTTATGCTTATAATAATCTGGGTAATAATGAACTGGCCATCAAGTATAATTTCCAGGCTTTATCTGTTTTTGAAAAACTGAAAGATGATGCGGGTATGGAGCGAACGAGTTTCGCTATCGGACGTATCTTTGATAATCAGAAAGATTA
>JADLAH010000262.1 GCA_020848315.1 Chitinophagales bacterium
AAGAGGTGAGCACAAACTGTGTTTGCGGAAACCTGGCAATATTTTTCAGGATACTCTCTATCGTGCGCTGACAGTGGTCGCAGGTCGGACTGAAGTTAATGAAAACGGTGCGGTAATCTTTCTTCAGTATGCTGTTGTCATATTGCTGCACGCTGTCGAGCTGCATTAGTTTTATCTCGGGAAAAGGAATGGTCGCGGCGGCGACAGGCTCTTCCGCGCGCAGCACGGCGGCAGACAGGACTAAAGCGAGTATCAACAGGTATCTCATATACGCTAAATTACAAAGAAAATGCCAAAAAAAATCCCGGCTGCAAGAGCCGGGATGTATTACTAAGCAAGGATTGCTTATTTTACTTTATTTACGATAGCCTCAAATGCCTGAGGGTCGTTCAATGCTAAGTCAGCCAGCGCCTTACGGTTCAGGTTAACATTGGCATCAGCCAGTTTTTTGATGAATACAGAGTAAGACATTCCATAGTTGCGAACTGCCGCGTTGATACGCACAATCCACATGCTTCTGTAATCTCTTTTCTTTAATTTTCTACCTACGAAAGCATAGGTTAAACCTTTCTCAACCGCATTTTTAGTAACGGTCCATACGTTTTTTCTTCTGCCGAAATAACCTTTGGCGAGTTTGTAGACTTTCTTTTTTCTTTGCTTTGCTGCAACTGAATTGACGGAACGTGGCATGACTTTTTAATTTTAAAGGTGAATAATTAAGACCATCGGCGATGCCTTGCCTTATGTCTGTTTATGAAATTAGTTAAGTACTAATAAACGCTTGATGTTTCCTTCATCGCATTTTCTAACTATTGTAGTACCAGTCAGATTTCTTTTCTGCTTAGTCGTTTTTTTAGTCAGGATATGTCTTTTATAAGCACAAGCTCTTTTAATCTTTCCGCTTCCGGTTAATTTAAAACGCTTCTTGGCACTTGAGTTTGTTTTTTGCTTTGGCATAAAAAATAGTTTAGAAAGTCTGTAAAAACCTGTTTGAATTCACTTTAAAATTCAAATAGGGTGCAAAGATACACTAAAAATCTTGATTTTTCAAATTTCAGCATGTAAAATCAAGGTAAAATATACACAACTGTGTGTAGTTATACTTTTTTCTTAGGCGCGATGTAGGCAATCATCTTCTTGCCTTCCAGATTCGGCATAGCTTCCAGTGCCCCGAATTCCTTCAGACTGTCCGCAAATTGCAGCAATACGAGCTCCCCTCTGTCCTTGAACTGGATAGCACGACCTTTGAACTGCACGTAAATCTTCACTTTGGAACCTTCCTGCAGGAACTTTTGCGCATGTTTTTTCTTGAAATCGAGATCGTGGTCATCTGTATTCGGCGTAAAACGGATTTCTTTTACCTCTGTTTTCTTCTGCTTCGCCTTGATTTCCTTCTCTTTCTTCTTCTTGTCGTACAAAAATTTATTGTAATCCACCAAACGGCACACCGGAGGATCTGCTTTCGGTGAGATTTCCACCAAATCCACGCCCTGCTCTACTGCAAAGCGGAGGGCTTCTTCAATCGGATAAATGCCGGGTTCAATTTCTTCCCCCACGAGACGTACCTGTGGCACGCGGATGTCTTTGTTTAAACGGTGTTCCGTCTCTTTTTTCTTCGGAACAAATGGTCTTCTTTTAGGTATCAAACTGTTTTTGTTTTATTTATAAAAAACTGCAATCCCGCTGGCGGTGACATCGGAACATCCTCGGCAGCAAAAAATTACGGTGCAATAATACGGCAAAAATAACAATTTATCATCCAACCTCCGTAAAAAAATATACGATAATGACACCTGCGGAACCACCTTTGGCGGACATCCGCACCGAACAGGCGCAACTTCGTTATGAAAATGTCAAAAGTGTGCCGATTTTGTTTTATTTATTACCTGAAAAGTGTATCTTCGCACACCAAAAATCCGCAAAGTGGTCATTCCTGATTTAAAACTGATTTCCGGCAGATGTACACAGTACCTCTCCACCAAGATAGCAGACAGCTACGGACAGGAGTTGACACCTGTGGAAGTGATGCAGTTCAGCGACGGTGAATTTGAACCGGTGATCCAGGAAAGTATCCGCGGATCCTACGTATTTTGCATGCAAAGCACTTTTGCACCGGCCGACAATCTGCTCGAGCTGTTGCTCCTGATTGATGCCGCCAAACGCGCTTCCGCAGGGTATATCGTGGCGGTAATGCCTTATTTCGGACTGGCGCGCCAGGACAGAAAAGACAAACCACGTGTAGCCATTGGTGCGAAACTGGTGGCGGACATGCTGACAGCCGCAGGCGCACAGCGGGTGATGACGATGGACCTGCACTCACCGCAGATTCAGGGTTTCTTTAATATTCCGGTGGATCATCTCGAAGCGGATGCCATTTTCACACCGTATGTGAAAGAGCTCAACCTCGACAATCTGGTGTTTGCCTCTCCGGATGTGGGTGGTGTAAAACGCGCCCGCAGCTATGCCCGCCAATTCAACGCGGAGCTCGTGATTTGCGACAAACACCGGGTGAAAGCCAATGAAATCGAATCCATGCGACTGATTGGTGATGTTACCGACAAAAACGTCATCCTCACCGATGACCTGATTGATACCGGCGGCACTTTGTGCACCGCGGCCAACCTGATTATGGAAAAAGGCGCCAAAAGTGTCCGCGCCCTGATTACACATCCGGTATTATCCGGCAAAGCCTACGAAAAAATTGAAGCTTCCGCACTCACGGAACTGGTGGTATGCGATACCATCCCGTTGCGACAGTCTTCTCCTAAAATAAAAGTATTATCGGTAGCACAGCTCTTCGCCCGCGCTATCCGTAATGCCCACGAATTCAAATCAATTAATTCATTATTCATCAATAAAAAGTAATTTTTATGCAAACCATTACCATTAGCGGAAAAGCTAGAGCAGGCGTAGGAAAAGTAGCCACTAAAGCAGACAGAGCTGCAGGCAACATTCCTTGCGTGATGTATGCGGGAAACGAGGTGGTACACTTCACTTCAACTCTGAGCGAGTTGAGAGGGATTCTGTACACGCCGAAATTCTTCAAAGCATTAATCAACATTGACGGCACTGTACATGAAGCCTTGTTGAAAGACGTACAGGTTCACCCTGTAACAGAGGAAATCCGTCACATTGACTTCCACAAACTCATCCCTGGCAAGAAAGTAATCGTTGATGTTCCTATCAGCGTAGTAGGTTCTTCTCAAGGCGTTAGAGAAGGTGGTAAACTTTTAGTGAAAGTACGTAAGCTGAAAGTAAAATCTACACCGGAGAATCTGGTTGACCACATCGAAGTGGACATCACACCATTGAAACTGGGACAATCGCTGAAAGTAAGAGATATCAAACCGGAAGGTTTTGAAATCCTGAACTCCCCTTCTATTCCTTTGGTATCTGTGGAAATCACCAGAGCATTGCGTTCTGCTGCTACAGATGCTGCGAAGGCAGAAGCATCTTCCAAAAAGAAATAATTCTGAAAAATTATTTAGCTTTGAAGCCGGCAATATTGCCGGCTTTTTTTTATGTCTTATGAAACAGTTGCTCACTATCTTCCTTTCTTTATGCTTCATCTTGCCGATGAAAGCAGACACGCCAAAAAAAACGGAAAAAGTATATCCGTTTAACTACGGAAAAATGGAAGACAACGTATACACCAATCCATTCTTCGGCATCCGCCTGCCCGTTCCCGACAACTGGAATGTGCAGAATAATAGCCAGATTGAATACGTGATTTCCAAAGGGAAAGATGTGGTGCAGTTTGAAGATGAGTTACTCAATGAATCCGTCAAAAACATCGATATCAACTCGATGACTTTGCTGATGCTGAGCAAATTTGAAATGGGCGCTCCGGTTGCCTTCAACCCCAACATCACGCTGATGGCGGAAGATGTATCTATGTCTACCGGCATCCGCAAAGGCTCCGACTATTTGTTTCACGTAAAAAACGGTCTGCAGAAATCCAACCTTCAGATGACCTGCACACCGGAGGAAGATCCCGTCACCATCAGCGGGCAGACTTTCTACCGACTGACCTGCGAGCGTGCGGAATCCGATATCAAACTGATTTACTACACGACCATTTCCAAGAGATACGCGGTTTCCTTTGTGGCGGCCTGCAATACGGATGAAGAGGAACAAGAACTGAAATCCATTATTAACAGTATAACCTTTTCCAGATAATGTCAAAATACCTGATAGTCGGACTGGGAAATATCGGCAAGGAATACGACCATACGCGCCACAATATCGGATTTGATGTGGCGGATGCGATGGCCAAAGAGCTCGGCTGTACCTTTGATTTATCGCGACTGGCTTTGTATGCCAAAGGTTCTTTCAAAGGCCGGCAGGTGCACCTTATCAAACCGACTACCTATATGAATCTGAGCGGCAAAGCCATCAAATACTGGCTGCAGCAACTGGAGATTCCACTGGAAAATTGTCTGGTTATTGTAGATGATCTGGCACTTCCGCTGTGCACGCTGCGCGTGCGCGGAAAAGGCTCGGATGCCGGGCATAACGGGCTCAAATCCATTCAGGAGGAACTGCAGACACAGGAATATCCGCGGCTCAAATTCGGCATCGGCAATAACTTTCCCAAAGGGAAACAAGTGGATTTCGTATTGGGAAAATGGAGTACCGATGAGCAAATACAGATAGACACCAAAATGAATACCGCCGTAGAAATCGTGAAAAGCTTTTGCACCATTGGCCTTGCCAACACCATGAATAGTTTCAATAACAAATAAGATATTACCCTAAAATAAACAGCCATGAAAATATTTTGCGTCGGACTGAACTACAGAGAGCATATCGCGGAAATGAAACACTTCGCATTCCCGGACAATCCTGTCATCTTCATGAAACCGCCTACGGCCTTACTAAAAAACGGACAACCATTTTACTATCCTGAATTTTCGCAGGATGTGCACTACGAAGGAGAAATTGTATTGCGCGTCTGCAAAAACGGAAAAAAGATAGCGCCGAAATTCGCGCATAAATATTACGATGCCTTCACGCTGGGCTTCGACTTTACCGCCCGCGATATCCAGTCAGAGCAAAAGAAAAAAGGCTGGCCCTGGGAGATTGCCAAAGGCTTTGACGGCTCGGCTTTCATTGGCGATTTCGTGCCCTTGGAACACGGAAAACAAATCGACTTCAGTATCCGGAAAAACAACGAAATCGTGCAGCAGGGCGATACGTCCATGCTGATTTTTTCCTTTGATGAAATCGTATCTTACATCTCCAAATTCTTCACGCTGCAACAAGGCGACTTAATTTATACCGGCACACCGCAGGGCGTGGGTCCGGTGCAGATCGGCGACACCCTCGAAGGTTATATCGGAGATACCTGCCTCGTGAAATGTGAGATAAAATAGCTCAGTCGAAGATGGCTTCCATCAACGGATTACTGAATTTCCCATCCGGGTCCATTGCTTTTCGGAGCCGGATAAAATCGTTATATTTCGGATAGCTGGTCTGCAAATAATCCTTTCTGACCAGAAACTCTTTTCCCCAGTGCGGGCGCCCGTTCCACTTCACGGCAAACGCCTCAAAGTACGCGTGCAAATCATTCCACTGATGGTCTTCATGATTGTACACGCCAATCCAGATGCTGTCGCGGCCGTGGCATTCACTCAGCCAGAAATCATCGCCTTTGGTGAATCGTATTTCCTGAATAAAATTGAACGTATATTTATTATTGCCGAGCAACTCCTTGTAGCCGCGCAGTAATTCCTTCGCATCCTTCACATCAAAAGCCCATTCTGTCTCGCGGTGCACGGGCGGCTCGGGCACATTAAACACCTTGAAACTTTTCTCTATACGGTCAATGGGTTTCTTCAGCTGATTGGTCAGAAACTGATTGATGGCAGGCCGCCAGCTGTTCTTCAGATGGCCGATTTTCACCATCGTGCGATAACCGAGTACGGACAACACCCTGTCGTTCATAAACTGGCGCAAACGCGAATCATTGCGTGGCTCCTGCGTCCGCTTGTAAGTATACACCACCACTTCGCGGGCGGGCGGCATCCACCATAATTTAAAATGATCATTTTGCGCAATCAATTCGTCGATGCGGTGGATGACTGAATCAAAATCTTCAATAAAGGTTTTATCATGCAGGCGGTATGCTTCCGTTATCTGCAAAGTAATCTCAGAAATGACTCCCAGACAACCGAGACTGATTACGGCGGCATTGAATTCATCCGTACCTTTGTGCAGCACCCGCTTCTCTCCTTTTGCATCAATCAGACTAAATGACAAGACCTGAGAAGCCAGACACTGAAAGCGGATACCGCTGCCGTGGGTGCCGGTGGAAATGGCGCCTGCGATAGATTGCTGCGCAATAGAGCCCAGATTAATCAATGCAAACCCCTGCTTATCGAGATATTCATTGAGCTGCCACAGTTTGATGCCCGCCTGCACCGTCAGTGTTTTATTGCCTTTATCGAGATGCAAAACGCGTTGATACTTATCCAGATTCAGCAATACTCCTTTGGTACTGAACACATCCGACCACGAATGTCCCGTGCCGACCACTCTGATATATGGATGATTCCGTACCGCGGCTATCAGTTCTGCTTCCGTTGCCGGCTGAATATAAGCGTCTGTACGAATGCGCAGGTTTTTGCCCCAGTTGGTGAAGTGGTAGGATTGAGCAGGTTTCATACAGATAAATATACAAAAACTGAACACATTCTGTTGACTCATAAGATAATAATCGTGGATAACTCTATAGTATATATCGCGCCGGATTTTGTTTTGATTATTACTTTACCTATTTTTGAACTTCCAAATTTTTGGATAACATTTTTTATTGCAATAAAAACAATACAATGCCTTATTTATTTACTTCCGAATCTGTATCAGAAGGACATCCGGATAAAGTGGCGGATCAGATTTCAGATGCACTCATTGACAACTTTCTCGCACAGGACCCGCAATCCAAAGTGGCGTGTGAGACATTGGTTACTACCGGTCAGGTAGTGCTGGCCGGCGAGGTGAAATCCAAAGCCTATCTCGATGTGCAGGATATTGCACGCGACGTCATAAAAAAAATCGGCTATACCAAATCCGAGTACATGTTCGAGGCGAACTCCTGCGG
>JADLAH010000263.1 GCA_020848315.1 Chitinophagales bacterium
AATAGCAAAAAAAACGCGGGGGATTTTAATTATTCCTTAATAAATACGGATGTACTGCTGCAGAGTAATTCAGTATATTAGCAGTCCAAAAATGACCGGCCAACCCCAAATATCTATCCGAAAAGCAGACGCAGGTGACCTGGTACAGGTATATGCGTTAATCAGGGAACTGGCGGTTTTTGAAAATGCACCGGACGAACCGAGCAATCCGCTGAAGAAATTTATCGAAGAAGGCACGTGCAAGAATCCGCGCTTTCAGGTGATTGTGGCGGAAGACAAAGGTGAAATCATTGGCATTGCATTGTACTATTATGGCTATTCCACCTGGAAAGGCTCCATGATTTATCTGGATGACCTCGTGGTGAAAGAAAGCTATCGCCGGCAAGGTATCGGCAAACTGCTGCTGGATGAACTGATTGCCATTGCTAAAGAAGAAAATATCAATCAGGTGAGATGGCATGTATTGGACTGGAACGAAAATGCGATTCAGTTCTACAAAAAATATCCCGTTACCTTTGATGACTCTTGGATAACGGTAAAACTGGAAAAAGAATTTTTACGATAACGAAACAGATTCAATAAAATGGCGGACAACGCCAAAAACACATGGCAAGATGAAAGTATTTAAATTCGGAGGAGCATCCGTAAAAGATGCCGCAGGCATCAGAAATGTAGCATCCATTATTCAGCAATACGGAGAGAAAAATCTGGTGGTAGTGGTATCCGCCACCGGCAAGACCACCAATGCACTGGAAGATGTGGTAAAAGCCTATTTCAGCGGCTCCACAGATGACGCCATGGCGGCATTCGCTATTGTGAAGAATAATCACCATACCATCTGCACGGAATTATTCGGCAGTGGCACACACCCTGTTTTTGATAAACTGCAGAATATCTACGCAGAAGTAGACTGGCAGCTGGAAGAAGACAGAAAGGAAGCCTACAACTACGTATACGACCAGATTGTATCACAAGGTGAATTGATTTCATCGGTTATTTTGAGTGCCTATCTGAATGAAAGCGGCGTGCAGAATACCTGGCTGGATGTTCGGGATGTGATGAAAACCGACGACACTTACCGCGAGGCGGTGGTGGACTGGTCAAAGACACAATCACTGATGGACAGTATCGTAAAACCTGTGGTAAAAGACAGTATTATCGTTACCCAGGGTTTTATCGGCTGCACACCGGAAAACTGCACTACAACTTTAGGCCGCGAAGGCTCGGATTATACGGCGGCTATCTTTGCCAATATGCTGGACGCAGAACATCAGACGATCTGGAAGGATGTGCCGGGCGTAATGAACGGCGACCCGCGCGTATTCAGCGATGCTGTTTTCATTGACGAAATCTCTTTCAATGAAGCTGTGGAAATGACCTTTTACGGTGCAACGGTGATTCACCCGAAAACAATCAAACCACTGCAAAACAAGAATATTCCGCTATTGGTAAGATCGTTTATCAATCCGGAAGGAAAGGGTACCAAAGTGGGTGGAGAAGACCACAACCTACCTCCTATCCGCATCGTGAAAAACAGTCAGGCACTGATTACCCTGCACACCAAAGATTTTTCTTTCGTGGAAGATGAAGTGGTGGCAGAAATCTTCACTTCTTTCTCTAATGCTAACCTGAAGCTGAATATGATGCAGCAGGGCGCCATTTCCTTTGAAGCGGTGGTGGACAATATCCCGGAAAAAATTGAAAAGGTGAAAAACGCGCTGCAGGATAAATTCGATTTTTCCATCGTGGAAAATCTGACCATCCTGACGATTCGTCATTACAGCAATTTCGATTATATCAATCAATTCAAAAGCGACCGAAAAGCCTTGCTCGAACAAAGAAGACCGAGTACCTATCAGGGCCTGTTGGTATAAACACACTACCACTATCATACAAAGAGAGCTGCCCGTACGGGCAGCTTTTTTATTTTAACAATTATTGTTTCCTTATTTGCATTCGTTAATTTACCTTTAATCAGATTATTATGAAATGGACTTACGCCATACAGCAAAAAACGAAGGTAGCCTTGTTGCTAACCATCATCCTTGTTTTGGTACTGGTGAAGAGTATTGTGGACAGAAGACATGTGGCGCAACTCGGCGACAGTTTTTCGGCGGTGTACGAAGATCGCTTGCTGGCGGAAAGCTACATCTACAAGCTCAATAACGAATTTTCACAGAAGAAATTCCTGATAGATAATTTTAAAAAGGAAGACAACAAAGACGCGCTGAACTACAAACTGCAATTGCACAATACGCTGCTCAGCGGACTGATCGCAGATTATGAAAAAACGAAACTGACTCCGGCGGAAGATATCCGGTTCAAAGCATTTAAAAAGAATTTCGCGCAAAATATTGTACAGGAATCGAAGTATATACAGCAACTACAATCCGACAGCAGCAACACAGTATCCAAGGAAGCGCTAGATAAATCTATCTATATGGTCATGGATGATTTACGTCAATTATCCAATATCCAGATTACGGAAGGCAAACGGATGACGGATGATTCCAAAAAAATTGTGGCGGGCGCCAACGTGCTCTCCTATTTTGAAGCGGGCTTGCTGTTTGCCATCAGCATATTGATCATCGGATTAATTCTGGCTTCCAAATCCATGCGCCCTAAACAACCGCAACAACACGAATTGAATTAAGCGCCATCCGATTCTTAACAATATTTTATATTAAATTACAGGTTCTGATGACACAAAGGATGTCAGAAAAGAGTAATTTCACAACATGAGAAGAGCAATGGCCTCTATATTGCTTGTTTTTTATCTGTTCACTTCAACAGAATTCGGTCAGTTTTTGCGACTTCCCATACTGATACAACATTTCCACCAACACAAGGAAGATGACGGTATAGCCGACTTCCTGGATTTTCTTGCTGCACATTACAATGTCAACAAACCCATAGATGAGGACCATCATGAGGATACGCAATTGCCATTCAATTCGCATAATGGCTGCACGCATTCCATTAATATTATTGCCTCTTTTACACTATCGGTGACACCTGTATTACCACAGGAATATCATCATGAAATCAGTCACACTGTTTTTCAGGAACAACCATACATTCCGAGCTTTACTGCCAATATCTGGCAACCACCGAAAAAAGCCTGATTTCTCTTTCTTTTTCATCCGTCAAAAGACGGACACATTGATTAATTTTCCTATTAAATTTCTTTTGAAATGATTAACAAGATTATAGCATTCTCTATAAAGAATAAGCTTATTGTCGGGCTGGCGGTATTGGTGCTGATAGCATACGGTTCCTTCCAACTCACCCGATTACCCATAGATGCAGTGCCCGATATTACCAATAATCAGGTGCAGATAATTACCACAGCGCCATCGCTCGGCGCCGCAGATATTGAAAGACTCATCACCTTCCCTATTGAACAAGCCAACAGCAATATTCCGGGTATGCTGGAAATACGCAGTTTTTCCCGTTTCGGGTTATCACTTGTCACCATCGTATTTGATGACAATACCGATATCTACTGGGCACGGCAACAGGTTACAGAAAGATTGCAGGTGGCCAAAGAACAAATACCGGCAGGCACCGGCATTCCCACGCTCGCTCCGGTGACAACGGGTCTTGGTGAAATATACCAGTACGTCGTAAAGCCAAAAAAAGGCTATGAACAACAATACGATGTCACTTCACTGCGCACCATTCAGGATTGGATGGTAAGACGGCAGTTGCTGGGTGTGAAAGGTGTAGCGGATGTCAGCAGCTTCGGCGGTAAATTGAAACAATACGAAATTTCCGTTGATCCTAATAAACTCAATGCCTATGGACTTACCGTCAATGATATATTTGACGCGCTGGAAAAAAATAATCAGAATACCGGTGGCGCGTATATCGAACATCTTTCAACGGTACTATTTATCCGCAGCGAAGGACTCATCGGCAGTCTGGAAGACATACAACAGATTGCCGTAAAAACATTGCCGGACGGCACACCGCTGATGTTGCATCAGGTGGCCAATATCAGCACCGGCAATGCGAC
>JADLAH010000264.1 GCA_020848315.1 Chitinophagales bacterium
ATTAAAGGTTACCGCATCCTGCTCGTCGTTTTACTGGTTGGCTGGTGGCTTAATCCGCAGGACTATCATGCGGCAGTAGTTCCGCTGTTGTTTATTAATATCTTTATGATATCCGTTTTCCTGCCGGTGCCTACCAAAGAAGATTTCAGTAAAAGAATATTTGGATAGGAAATATCTACTAAACTAAAAAAGCCTGACAATTCGTTTGTCAGGCTTTTTTATGTAATGGCAGATTAAGCTTTTGCTGCTTGTTTAGCCGTTTTCTTTACTTTGTGAGGTCTTGCTTTTCCGAAAGAACCTGCGAAAATTTTTCCTTTTCTTGAACGTTTATCTCCTCGTCCCATGATGCATTTATTTTAAGATGAAAATTGATTCTGCTGCAAAGATATCATTTTTTTTGATTGTTACAAATGCCGTTTATTTTCTGTCGCTGATTTGATACTTGATGTATTTGTATATTTCCACCCACATAACGGCGGCAAATGCAATACCCAGCGACAACGCCACTTCCTGACCTGAAATCGGAGAGAAGTCGAACAGATTGCGCACCGGCGGGACATACAGGGAAGCCAGTAATACCGCTACAGACAGTGCTAGTACGATGGGCAACAGGTTGTTTTTATACCGCAAGGTGGTGAAGATAGAATACCGGAAGGAGCGGTTGGCCAGCGTCAGGAATAAATTGCTGAACAACAGCGTCGCGTAAATAATCGTGCGGACATGGGGTTGGTCATATCCCTTTTGCAGATATACATAGCCAATTCCTAGACATGCCGCCGTGATGACCAGTCCCTGTATAATGCTGATAGAGAGTTCCCGCAGGGAGAAAAAAGTAGTCGTCATCTTGCGGGGTTTCTTTTGCATGGAATCTGCTTCGATAGGTTCCCGTTCAAAAATAATCGAACAGGTTGGTCCCATGATCAACTCCAGAAATATAACATGGATAGGCGTGAAGATGTCTGTGAAAGTCCAGGATAACAGCAAGGGGATGGTCACAATAAGTATAATAGGGATGTGGATGGATATGATATACTGAATGGCCTTCTTCAGGTTTTCATATATCCTTCTTCCGAGTGCTACGGCATTTACCATATGGCCCAGATCATCGTCCATAATTATCAGCGATGCCGCTTTCTTAGCTGTTTCGCTGCCGCGCAATCCCATTGCGATGCCGATGTGCGCCGCTTTCAGGGCAGGTCCGTCGTTGACACCGTCTCCGGTCATAGCCACCACTTCGCCATTGGTTTTTAGTGCCTGTATGACTTTCATCTTGGCTTCGGGGAACATACGGGCAAAGACATTACAGGTCTTTACCGTTTGTTGCAGCGACTTTTCATCCATTGTCATCACTTCATTGCCTGTTACCGCCACCGAGTTGTTGTGCAGTTGTATTTGTCCGGCTATGGCCATCGCCGTTTCCGCATAGTCACCGGTAATCATTTTAACCTCAATGCCGGCGCGGTAGAAATCCTGTAGAACTTCGCGGATATTTTCCTTGGGCGGATCATAAAATCCGATTAATCCCAGCAGTTCAAAGCTCAGTGCATGCTGCGAATCCGGCAGCTGATGGATGTCGTGCACTGACTTTGCCACTGCGAGTATTCTGTATCCTTTTGCCGCGTAGGAGGCGGCCACCTGCTGGATGCGGCTCCGTTCCTCCGCACTCAGTGACGTTTGCTGCAGAACGCCTTCCACGCTTCCTTTGCATGCAATGACGGAGTTGCCTTTATCATCCTGGAATGCATGTGTCATAATCGGCGGCTTGCCGCCCAGCGGATATTCCCGCACGGGATGGAATGCCTGTCTGACATCCTGCGGACTCGATTTTTCATACCAGGCATGGATGGCTTTTTCCATGTTGTCAAAAGGAGTGATTTCAGAGGCCCACATCGCATATTCCAGCACTTCATTGAAAGGTGGTGTGCCTTCCGTATAATTGTATGTCTGTTCTTTCCTGTAATCATAGATGACCGCCAGCTGCATAGCATTTTCCGTAATGGTACCGGTTTTGTCGCTGCAAATGACAGTCGCGGCGCCCAGTGTTTCCACGGTATGGGGCGAACGGGCAATGACTTTTTTCTTGTACAGATGATAGGCGCCTAATGCCATAAACGTGCTGAATGCTACCGGAATTTCTTCGGGCAATACCGACATGGCAATAGTCAGCCCGCTCAGCAGGCTGTCCAGCAGATTGCGGGTCGACAGATAGTTGAGTGTCCAAACAGTGATGAATGCGATAATGCCGAAGCCCACCATGTATTGTACAAAGCGCTTTATCTGGAGTTGCAAGGGTGTTTTGCTTTCTTCGACGGATTGCATCGTTTTCCCAATCTTACCGAGTGCGGTTTGGTCGGCGGTTGCCGTTACTTCCGCTACGCAGGCTCCGCCAACGACCAATGTGCCCTGGAAAATCAGATTGTTGGTATCGCTGGCATTCTTATCTACAGATAATGACTCTCCGGTCAGAATACTTTCATTCACCGAAAAATCATGTGACTCCCGGATAATGCCATCTGCCGGAATGCTATTGCCGTCTTCCAGCAATAATATGTCGCCGGGAACCAGTTCTTCAGATGGAATGATTTGTTGTTGTCCGTTGCGGATCACGGTTGCCTGCGGTGCGGCCAGCTTTTTCAGCGTTTCCACGGCATTGCGGCTTCTGTTTTCCTGATACAGGGAAATGCCGGCTACAAAAAACAGTGAGGCAATCATAATGATGCCTTCCTGAATTTCACCGGAAAGGAAATAAATCAGTGCGGCAAATACCAACAGTATAAACAATGGTTCGGTAACTACATCCTTCAGGGCATGTAGAAACACAGAGCGGTTTTTCTCCGTTGTCTGGTTCTTTCCGTGTTTTTCACGGAGCATTTGTACCTGTGCGTCGGTGAGTCCTTTCTTGATGTCTGTATTCATTCCATCTACGGAAAATGATTTTACTTCCGTTCCGTAAATATAGAATTTTTTACAGGATTTACCGATGTGGCGGGATAATGTTTGCTCCGCATTTTTTTTATCTGTTAATCCGCCGAGGTAACCCGGAAGGAAATATTACAGACCACTCCAAAGGTGCTCACTTTCCCGTCTTTTACGTGTGCCTTAATGTCTTTCACATAGACGGAGTCGATATTGCGGACTGTTTTAGATACTTCTGCAACGGCATTTTTGATGGCGTCATCAATACTTTTTTCTGAAGCGGATATTACTTCGATTACTTTTACGATAGACATAGCTGTTAGTTTTTCGTAATGTAATACAGAACAACTAAGTCCGCCTGTTAAAAATGCAGAAGTTATGCGTGTTGTCGCAGTAAGGATGTTAAACGTTGAACCGGAAGTGCATGATGTCGCCGTCCTTCACCAGATATTCCTTGCCTTCAATGCGCAGTTTGCCATGTTCTCGGCAGGCACTTTCAGAACCATATTGGATAAAGTCATTATAGGCAATCACTTCCGCTTTGATGAATCCTTTCTCAAAGTCGGTATGGATAACACTAGCCGCCTGCGGCGCTTTCCAGCCTTCGTGGATAGTCCAGGCGCGCACTTCCTGTACGCCGGCAGTAAAGTAGGTAATCAGATTCAATAATTTATAGGCCGTGCGAATCAGCCGGTTCAATCCGGGCTCTTTCAGTCCGTATTCTTCCTGGAAAAGTGCTTTGTCTTCTTCTTCCATTTCAGAAATCTGTGCTTCCACGGAGTTGCTCAATACTATCACTTCCGCACCTTCTTCTGCGGCAGCCTTCACCAGCATGTCCGAATATTTATTTCCGGTAAGTATACTGGCTTCATCCACATTCGCAACATATAAAACCGGCTTGTCCGTCAGGAAACATAAGTCGGCAAAAAGCGCACGGTCTTCCTTCGAGAAGGTCAGGGAGCGGATGTTTTTACCATCGCTCAGGCATTGCTGACACTGCATTAAAATGTCGTATTCATGTTTGGCTTTGACATCATTGCCTATTTTGGCTTGTTTCTGGATTTTGGCAATTTTCTTTTCGACACTTTCCAGATCTTTCAGCTGCAATTCCGTATCAATGATGTCGCGGTCGCCAATCGGATTGATAGCGCCTTCTTCACGCAGGATATTGTCATCTTCAAAACAGCGGATGACGTGTACAATGGCGTCTACTTCGCGGATATTAGCCAGGAATTTATTGCCCAGACCTTCGCCTTTGCTGGCGCCTTTTACGAGCCCTGCAATGTCCACAAACTCGATGGTGGTGGGAACAATCCGGTTGGGTTGTACCAGTTCGGCCAGTTTGTTTAATCTTTCATCCGGTACATCTACCAGACCGACATTGGGTTCAATGGTGCAAAAACGGTAGTTGCTGGCCTGTGCTTTCGCGTTATTGCTGACCGCGTTAAAAAGCGTTGATTTTCCTACATTGGGCAAGCCCACTATTCCGCATTGTAATCCCATATCTTAATTGGTTGAATGATTGTTTTGTTGAATGTCAGATCGATATTTCAGAGTGCAAAGGTAGCAAATCCTCCTTAAATCGGAAGTTATCTTGGTTTTATCATTTTACTTACAGCAATGTGCCGCGCAACAGGAGAGAGGCGGCCACAAAATAGATGACGAGTCCGGTGACATCCACTAAGGTCGCGACGAAAGGTGCGGAGGAAGTGGCAGGGTCGGCGCCGATTTTCTTCAGCAGCAGTGGTAGCATGGAGCCGCAGAGGGTACCCCAGAGCACTACGCCCAAAAGGGTTATGCCCACCGTTAATCCCACCAGCATGTAGTGGTCGCCGTACACGTGGGTGAAAGAGGACCATACGGCAATGCGCAGGAAGCCGATGATACCGAGCATGCCACCGAGTACGAGTCCGCTCATGATTTCTCGTTTCATTACGCGCCACCAGTCTTCAAAGGTGATTTCACCGAGTGCCATGGCGCGGATAATCAGGGTGGATGCCTGCGAACCGGAATTACCGCCGCTGGAGATAATGAGTGGTATGAAGAGCGCCAGGATAACGGCTTTTGCAATCTCATCTTCAAAGAAACTCATCGCGCTGGCGGTCAGCATTTCACCTAAAAACAGAATGATCAGCCACGGCGCCCGCTTTTTTATCAGGTCGCGGAAAGAGGTGCTCATATACGGTTCATCCAATGCTTCCGTACCACCGATTTTCTGGATATCTTCGGTGTCTTCTTCACTCTGAATACGGAGCATGTCGTCGATGGTGACGATGCCGAGCAGAATGCCGTTGTCATCCACTACCGGCAGCACGGCGCGGTTGTTTTTCCGGAATACGGAAGTGGCGTGTTCCTGATCGTCGGTAACGTGCAGCGCGATATATTTTTTATCCATCATTTCGCTGAGTTTCTTGTCGGGTGAAACGATGAGCAATTCTTTCAGGTTAATATCGTCGAGTAATTTTTCTCTTTCATCAATGATGTAGATAAAGTTGATATTCTCTATGTTGCGGCCCAGCTTGCGGATTTTGTTCAGCGCATCCTGAACAGTGTAGTGTTCTTTCACTTCAATGTAATCCGGATTCATCAGGCGCCCCACGCTGTCTTCGGGATAGCCGAGCAGTGCGAGGGTTTCAATCCGGTCTTCGTGCGGCAGAAACAATACCAGGCGTTTTACGGTCTCACTGGTCAGTTCACTCAGCAGAGCAGTGCGGTCATCAAAGTGCATGTTCTGAATCAGGGTGGCCACTACGTCGGAGGGCAGCGTCTGAATGAGCCTGATTTGTAGTTTTAAATCCAGGAATTTCAGGGTTTTTACTGCCCGGTGTGGTTCCAGATGTTCAATGACTCTGTTGCAGTATTCCGGATAATCATTCAGGAAATCGGCTAATTCCGAAGTGCTGAAATCATGAAAATAGGGCTTTTCATGTTTCAGAATATCCAGGATGAGTTCTTCTTTGCCGGCTTCCATTTTTACAAAGTTACCGCTTTATGGATATAAAAAAAAGTCCGCCGTAGCGAACTTTTTCTGTTTTATGCTTTTTATGGTATTAGTCCCATTTTTCCACATCGTCCGAAAAATTGGGCTCGATGGTGGAACTGCTTGTCGGCGGGGGCGTAGATTCCGGTTCAGCAGCTGTATGGTAGTTGGTGTCGTTGTTGTATTTTTCTTCGTATTCTTCGTATTGGTGGGCTTCGAAATCGTAGTCGGGCAATAATTCTTTTTTGATATAGTCTACGGTTTCCTGCATGGCGTTGACAAATTTCACGAAATCTTCCTTGTAGATAAAAATCTTGTGCCTGTCGTAATTGTCATCATCAAAGCGTTTTTTACTTTCCGTAATGGTCAGGTAGTAATCGTTGGCTTTGGTGGTGCGCACATCAAAGAAGTAGGTTCTTCTTTTGCCGGCTCTTACTCTTTTGGAATACACTCCGTTTTTGTCAAAATTTCTTTCGTTCTCCACAGTTTTTTAAATGTTTATTTTACAATAATATTCCAAAAAAAATTGGCGAAAAAAAAAATTAGTTAACATCCAAAAAATGAATGTTGACAACTGTCGTTCAGGTGTTGTTTTCCTGCTGCTGTAATTTGTACAATTCGTAGTAAACGCCCTGTTTTTTCATGAGTTCCGCGTACGTTCCCTGTTCCGCAATCCGTCCGTCTTCGAGTACGATAATCTTATCAAATCCGGTAACGGCAAAAATCCGGTGGGTGATGAAAATGACCGTTTTGTTTTGCAGTGCCCGGTCGAGGTTCTCAAAGATGATTTTTTCGGTCTTTGCATCTACCGCCGAGAGGCAGTCATCGAGTATCACCATTTCCGGATTTTTAACCAACGCGCGCGCAATCGAGATGCGTTGTTTCTGGCCCCCGGAAAGCATGATACCCCGCTCGCCGACAATAGTATCGTATTGCTTCGGCAATTGCTGAATGTCTTCGTGCACACAGGCGGTTGTTGCATATTCTTCCAGTGTTTCCTGCGATATCGGTGCGGCGTTTTGCGGTAATCCGAACAGGATATTATTTCTGATTGTGTCGGAAAAAAGGAATACATCCTGCGGTGTGTAGCCGATTTTATTCCGGTAGGTGGTGAGGTCAATTTTCCGGATGTCTGTACCGTTGATGAGCACATTGCCTTCACTGATATCATAGGTGCGCAGCAGCAGTTCAGCAATCGTGGATTTTCCGCTGCCGGTTTTTCCTACAATGGCCACTTTTTCGCCCTGTGCAACAGAAAAGTTGATGTCTGTCAGCGCCTGTATGCCGGTGTCTGGATATCGGAAGGTGACGGATTGGAACGCGATATTCCGGATGTCATGAACGGGCAGTTTCTGTTCGTTTTCGATAGTATTGGTGTCCTGCAGAAACAGGTTGATTCTTTTCTGAGAGGCTTCCGCGCGTTGAATCAGAGAGACGCACCAGCCCAATGAAGCCACCGGCCAGGTCAGCATGTTGATGTAAAAAATAAACTCCGCGATATTGCCGGCGCTGAAGCTGCCCCGTGCCACTTCCTTCCCACCGATATACACTACCAGCAAGGTGCTGATACCGATGAGCAGCAACATCAGCGGCGCGAAGAAAGATTCAATTTTTGCGAGTCCGATATTCTGCTGCCGGTAGTCGCTGCCGGCCTGATGGAATTCCGCTTCTATCTGTTGGCTGATGGGAAATGACTGTATGACGCGGATGCCGGAAAAAATTTCCTGCGCACGGGTGGTGAGTCCGGATAATGCCACCGAGATGCGCTCGCTTCTTTTATTGATGGTGTCGCTGACTTTGTAAATGGAATAGGTGAGGACAGGCAGCGGCAGTAATACGAGGAAACTCAGGTAAGCGTTGATGTTGAACATGGTGTAAATGACCATGCTGAACAGTGCCAAGAGATTGATGGAATACATGATAGCGGGACCGACGTACATCCGCACGCGGGAAACATCCTCACTGATGCGGCTCATCAGATCACCGGTATTGTTGCGCTTGTAGAAAGTGGTGTTCAGTCGCTGATATTGTTGGTACAGTTCATTCTTCTGGTCGAATTCAATTTTGCGGGACATCACAATCAGTGTCTGACGCATGAAAAACATCAGCAGTCCTTTTATGATGGACGTAACAAAAATGATAATGGCAAAAAACAGGATGAAATAAATGAACAGCGAACGATAGGCGGATTGCGCTTCAAAGGAATGCATCAGCTGATAGGTCGCCAGATTTTCCTTGAGGATATCCACGCTGTAGCGGATATATTCAGGTGTGTACAATCCGAAAATATTGGAAGTCACCACGAAGAAAATGCCCAGTGTCAGCAACCCTTTGTACTTGTAGAGGTATTTGTTAATGGCGCGCAGTTCGTTCATAAGTTGCAAAAATAAGCATTCCGTTTTACATTGGGTTTTCCGTATTTTACCCGAAGGGTATCACTGTGTGGATTATACGTTACGATAACATCATTTTAACCAAAGGGTTTTCGCAGCCTGTAATTTTAATGTATATTTGCACCACATTAGTTCATTCAGATTATGATAACACGCAGAAGTGTCCGAATCAAAGCCATGCAGTATGTGTATGCATACGAAACTTCCCCGCAGGCACCCACCGCTTCCTTCGAAAATTTATTAGAAAAAAGTATTCTCTCGGTCAAAGACCAATATCTTTATTTGCTGTTGAATCTCCGCGAGGTGTGTAATTTTGTGGAAAAGGATGCCCGCATCAAAGCGGCCAAACATCTTAAATCGGAGGCGGATAAAAAATTCAGTACCAAACTACTGAGCAACATATTGGTGCAGTATTTGAACAATGACGCGGAATTCCGTCAGGAACTAAATAATGCCAATATCCATTCCCTGCTGGAAGAGGACCTCGTGCGAAGTCTGTACAAGAAATTCACGGAATCGGAAGAGTACAAGGCTTATGTCAACAACGGCTCCGAGTTTAATATGGAGGAAGATCAGAAAATCATCACCTTCCTGCTCGATTATGTCTTACTCGAAGACGAGTCTTTCACCACTTCACTCGAAGAGCATTTTACCAACTGGCAGGATGATGCCGAATTTGTGGTGGAAGCCGTACATGAAGTCATTCTGAAAAGTAAAAACTCGCTGAAGATTCACCTTGAAAAAGGAAAGCTGAAGGAGAAATTCAATGAGCTGAAGCATTTCGGTATTGATTTGTTCCGCGAAACGGTGCAACACAAGAAAGAACATCAGCAACTGATAGAGCCCAAACTCAAAAACTGGGAAACCGACCGACTTGCCGTGGTCGATGTGATTCTGATTCGCATGGCACTGGCGGAGTTCATGTATTTTCCTAGCATTCCGGTGAAGGTGACCATCAACGAATACCTCGATATCGCTAAGGAATACAGCACTCCGAAGAGTAAAGACTTCATCAATGGCGTACTGGATGCCCTGATGAAGGAGCTGAAAGAGAAGAATCTCTTAGAGAAAACTGGTAGAGGTCTGCTGTAAATTCTACCACCTAACCCGTATATTTTATTTTTTTAACGGTAGTTGTAATAAAATGTAACGTTAATCGTTTAATTTTACTGAATACAACCTACCATACATGAAAAAACTCATCACATTATTGCTGTTAAACACCGTGTTAACAGTAATGCTTTTTGCGCAAGACAAGTTCTCTAAGGGAACTGTACTGAAAGTACTCGAAATCGGATCTTCCGACACCTACTACAAGGAACGCACCGATTTTATCGGAAAAGATGCTACCGCAGTTAGTGAAATCACCAAGAAAAGCAATGGATTTTATTCCGGCTCACTGGAATTCAAATCCGGCAGGACGATTTATTTTACACACATCAAGGTAACAAAGTCAGACACCAAACCAGATAAAAAATCGGGCAGCAAAAATACGTTCTCCGGCAGCAGCATTCCCAAAGGTAGCCGATTTGAAATTATCGAAGTGCCGGAATCAGATGCCTACCACGATGACCGGGATGAAATAGAAGGAAAAACAGGTACCCTGACGGATGCTAAAACAATTGATAAAGATGGCTATGTCAGCGGTACGATTGAAACGGATGACGGAGAAAGCTATTATTTCTATCAGGTCAAACTCGGCAAAACCGACACCAAAGAGCCTAAGGATAAAGTAAAGAAAACAGCCTCTTCGGATATTAAATTCGTTACAGGTACTATCAAAAAAGGTACTTCTGTATATGTGGCGGATATCAGCACGGATGATGCCTATTACAGCGACCGCCATAAGTATATCGGCAAAAAAGGAAAAGTCATCAAGTCGGATATGACCATGAAAGATGACGGCTACTATGCCGGTGATTTCGAATACGAGGATGGTTCCACGAGTTATTTTTATAAAGCAAAATTCTCCAAAGATCCGGTTCCTGCCGTAGAAGCTTCTAACGATGACAGTAGCTACGATGATGATATTTGGAGTTGGTTATACGATGACGATGACACGGATTCCAGTTCTGATGCCGATTGGGAAGCAGCAGCCGTAGATGCTACCATTCAGCCGGGTGATCGCATTGAAATTACCGCGGTAAGCCCGGAAGATAGCTACTATTCAGATAGAGCTGATTATGTTGGCGTGAAAGGAAAAGCCGGCGATGATGTGGAATATAAAGAAGACGAAGGCGGCTATTCCGGTACGTTCTACCTGGACAACGAAGAAGATCCTTTCTTCTATTTGATAAAAGCGGTGAAGGCGGATGGTACTTCACCGAAAAAATCATCTTCATCTTCCGATAGTGACAAGATGAAGAAAGGCACCAGTGTAATCGTTATGGATGTACATCCGGATGACAGTTATTACAAGGATAAATCCAAGTATGTCCGCAAGAAAGGTAAAGTCGCCGACAGCATGACAGATCAGGGCGATGATTACTATTCCGGAAAAATCATCTTTGATGACGGTACCAATGCCTATTTCTACAAGGTGAAATTATCCATTGTCAAATAATAGCAAATCAAACTTTAAACGGATGCAACAGCATCCGTTTTTTTTGTATTTTACATCAAATATTTCCTATGAAAAAAATCCTCTTGTCCGCCGGCGTTCTGGCAGTATTGTATTTTATCGCACCTGTGCATGTGCAAATGGGCCTGAAGCATGTCTTTGCAGATGTGGATGATTATAAGATTTTTGACAAAAATACATTGAGCAAATCTACACAGCCCAAGCCATGGCCGGTGAGTGAAAACTATAATAAAAACGCGCCTTCCGATGAGTTGTTGCAATTCTTCAAAGACCGGCAGACCTGTGCTTTTCTGGTTATCAAAGACGGACAGATAGTGTATGAAAACTACTGGGAAGAATATACCAAGGAAACGATTTCCGGCTCATTTTCCATGGCCAAAACAGTGAATGCCATCCTGATCGGAAAACTGATAGAGCAGGGTAAGGTGAAAGTGACGGATGATATCAAGAAACTGGTGCCTCAGCTGACACAGGTAAAAGAAGGAGAGCTGACGCTCAGAGATGTACTGACAATGAGCGCCAACCTTGACTGGAGTGAATCGTACTGGAATATTTTCTCGCTCACCGCCGAATCTTATTACGGCGATGACCTGGATAAGCTGATGAGCAAACTAAAAGTCCGCAAAGACAAGCAGCAGGGTAAACTCTGGGAATACCAGAGTGCGTGCACGCAAATACTCGGTTATGTAATCAAAAATGCGACCGGAAAATCTGTTGCGGAAAATGCACAGCAATATTTGTGGGAACCGCTCGGCGCTGAAAGTGATGCCTTGTGGAGCACCGATAAGAACGGCATGGAAAAATCATTCTGCTGCCTGAATGCTACCGCCCGAGATTTTGCGCGACTCGGACAGATGGTGTTGCAACACGGAAAATGGGACACGCTCCAGTTGATTGATTCCACCTATATCCATGATATGACGACGGCGGCTGCCGGACTCAAAGACAAGGATGGCAATACGCTCGACTGGTACGGATATCAGACATGGATTATTCATTATGAAGGACATACTATTCCTTATTTCAGAGGCATTCTCGGGCAGTTTATCTACGTTATTCCGAATGAAAACGCCGTTGTAGTGCGTTTGGGTAAAAAAATCAAGAAAGATTCTGATGATCCGAAAGCCGAACACCGCGATATCAAAAACTATATTGAAGCCGGCTTGCAGGTATTGGGCAAAAGCAAACCCAACAGCTGATTTTTACCATGTATAAAGTACAGCAGGCTACTTTTCTTTCTCCCTTATATCATGCAGCTGTAGCATTGCGCTATCGTGTGCTGCGCGAACCGCTGGGATTGCAGTACACGCAGGAGCAACTGGAAGCGGAAGCGGATCAGTGGCATCTGGTGGCTACCGATGAACAGGATCAGGTGGTGGGCGTTCTGCTGCTGCAACACGAGGACGATGTCAGTATGAAAATGCGTCAAGTAGCCGTTTTGCCGGAACTTCAGCGGCAAGGTATCGGTCGTCTACTGGTAGATGCAGCGGAGCAACTGGCAACATCCCGGCATTACCGGAAAATTACATTGCACGCGCGTGTCGGCGCCATTCCGTTTTACGAATCACTCGGCTACATAAAAACAGGAGATGAGTTTGCCGAAGTCGGTATTCCTCATTATAAAATGTACAAATATGTATCGTGTCAGGATTGATGAAAATCAAGAAATCCAGCTGGTGATTGACAATAAAGAGATGTTTATGTAACTTTGGGTTAACATTAAAACCCGACGATGTTTATTTTATTTTTCGCAATTATTTCGTTGTTCTTCCTGATGTGGACTTGTTTTTCCATGGTGAATACAGTTGCCATTCCGGCATTTGTTGCCAGAAATAAGTCCGGCATACAGTCAGCAGAGAAGGGACATTCTCCGGGCAATTGTATGAGCTAGCAGCAGTAGGTGCAGCGTGATAATTGTTATCTTGTAATGGCTAAGCAGCAATGCTTAGCCATTCACTATTGAAGGGGTTTTTGCGTGCATTTTTGAAGCAAAATATGACAGGTAGAAATGGAGACATGAGGCGGAGTGGAAATAGTAGATAATGCATTCTGGATTGTGGGATTTCAGATTGTAGTCATTCTACAATTCTACAATTCTACAATTCTCTAATTCTCTACCCTTATTAGATGATGTCCCCACCAACCGAAATTATAACAAAGAGCTATGCAGAATGAAGCTATTAATTTAAATATTGTATCTTCGTATTATTAGGTGCTTTTTGAATGCTGGTGATTGAACTGCAAAGCGAAACGTGTAGTGGTTTGTTGGTCAAGAAGACCAATAAAGTAATTGGTATTGAGTCTATTGTTTTTATGGCGTATAATTAGATACATGAATGAGATTGAAGAAATAGAGTATCTGAAAAGAAGGTGGTATCTGTACTATAATTTTATGTCTAAATATCCCGAAGCACATAGCTTATTAACATCATTTGTAAAAAAAAATATAGATGATGCATTTGAAAATGGCAAGATAAATATTTTACGCTCTGGAAATAAAGATATTACTTCTGATTTAAAACATATGCCATTATCAGATAGAATACAATTAAAGAAAATATTGTATAAAGAGCTAAACGAAGGAATAGAAGATGTAGAAAGTTTTTACAGAGATAAATTAATTAAGGTCTTAACTAAGAAAAGAATAACTACCTCTGATGAGTTTGAGTTAGTGCAATCCTATTTGAAGGATGAAATCAATATTGGGAAAGTAGACGATGTAGATGGGAAGCTAAATAAATTGTATTTTGATTATATTGATAGAAACTACCGTGGCTGTCGCAAGTTTTAGCGTAGCGTAACTTGTGACGATAAATAAAGCAAGTTTATAACTTGCTAAGTAAAAAATCAAATTTCCTTACTTTTCATAAATGGTTTTTGCGCACTTTTTGACACCAAAAAGTGTCGGAGAAAATCAAGCATTGTGATAATGGATGGAAAAAATTAGAAGCTGTTTATCTGTCTTTTTCTATCGGTTGATGTCTGCACGAACCGATAGCTTTTATATCGTGCCACGATAATCGTGGCACGATGTCCCGTTTCGTGCTATTTTGACTTGCTACATCGCTTTTCAATCTGAATGAAATATGTAACATTTAAATGTTTTGTAGTAATTATACTACATGTATTTCAGTATTTTACGCCATCCTGTCTCACAAGCTGTACTTATTTTTGCACTACCCAGCAGACATGCGGAAACATAACACCATGAAAAGGCGGGAGGTGTCAAATTCTCCCGCTTATTTTTTTATCTCCGGATGATTCCTCCCAAAAATTACTAACATTCCTTAAAACGTATCATTGTAAAATTGCGTGCCAAATATTTACCTTTGCACCATGAATAGTAGTTTATCTGCCCGCGAAGTGCGCGAAGCGTTCTTAGCCTTTTTCAAGAGTAAAGACCATCAGATTGTACCATCCGCTCCGCTGGTGGTGAAAAACGACCCTACCCTGATGTTTATCAACTCCGGTATGGCGCCGTTTAAAGACCTGTTTTTAGGCATCGGAAAGCCCAGCCATCCGCGCATTGCCGATACCCAGAAATGTCTGCGCGTGTCCGGAAAACACAACGACCTCGAAGAAGTGGGCGTGGATACCTATCACCACACGATGTTTGAAATGCTCGGCAACTGGAGTTTCGGCGATTACTTCAAAAAAGAGGCGATTGCCTGGAGTTGGGAATTCCTGACCGAAGTGCTGAAACTGGATAAAGACCGTTTGTATGTCACCATTTTTGAAGGCAACGAAGCGGAAAATATACCGAAAGACGAGGAAGCCTACCAAGAATGGAAAAAAGTAATCGCGGAAGATCGCATTCTGCTCGGCAACAAGAAAGATAATTTCTGGGAAATGGGCGATACCGGTCCCTGCGGTCCGTGCACCGAAATTCACGTGGATTGTCGTCCCGATGAGGAACGCAAAGCCGTTGACGGCGCCACTTTGGTGAATGCCGACCATCCGCAGGTCATTGAAATCTGGAACAACGTATTCATTCAGTTCAACCGCATGAAAGACGGCAGCCTCGAGTTGTTGCCGGCCAAACACGTGGATACCGGCATGGGCTTCGAGCGTCTGGTGCGTGTATTACAGCAAAAAACCTCCAACTACGACACCGATGTTTTCTCCGGAACCATCTCGGCGATTGAAAAAATCGTTCATAAAACATATGACCGCAGCGACAGCAAGGAAGCCATTTCTTTTCGTGTGCTCGCAGACCATATCCGCGCCGTGGCCTTCACCATCTCCGATGGTCAGCTGCCTAGCAATACCGGTGCCGGTTATGTGATTCGCAGAATTCTGCGTCGTGCGGTGCGCTATTATTTCTCCTACCTCGACAGAAAAGAACCATTGCTGCATTTGCTGGTGCCGGTGCTGGCGGAGCAGTTTGCCACCGTATTCCCGGAACTCAAAGCACAGCAGGATTTTGTGGCCAAAGTAATTCTGGAAGAGGAGGCCTCTTTCCTGAAAACACTGGACAATGGTTTGAGACGACTGGATAGTATCATTAAAGATTCCGATAAAGTTATCAGTGGCAAATCCGCGTTTGAATTGTTGGATACTTATGGTTTTCCCATCGATTTAACCAATCTGATTGCTTCTGAAAAAGGACTTTCTGTGGATGAAAAAGCTTTTGAGGAAGAATTGCAGAAACAGAAAGAACGCAGTCGGGCCGCATCAGAACAGGATGTGGATGATTGGATTAATCTGCAGGATGGCAAATCCGTGTTTGTAGGATACGATACGCTGGAAACCAAGGCACAGGTGCTGAAATACCGCAAGATAAAATCCAAAGGCAAGGAGCAATTTCAGATTGTATTGGATAAGACCCCGTTC
>JADLAH010000265.1 GCA_020848315.1 Chitinophagales bacterium
CGGAAATCGCCAACTATCCGTTTACCACACTGGTACCCAATCTGGGCGTCGTTTCCTATCGCGACAACCGATCCTTCATCATGGCGGATATTCCGGGCATTATCGAAGGTGCTCATGCCGGAAAAGGCTTGGGCGTTCGCTTCCTGCGACACATAGAACGCAATTCCTGTCTACTCTTCATGATTCCTGCAGATGCTAATGACCTGAAAAAGGAATATAAAATTCTGGAAAAAGAATTGAAGCTATACAATAAAGAGCTGGTCAACAAGCCCAGAATCATTGGCATTTCCAAGTCAGACCTACTAGATGATGAACTCAAGAAAATGCTGGCAAAAGAACTGCCGAAAAAAATTCCACACGTTTTCTTTTCATCTCTGACACAGGAAAACATTCCGCAACTGAAAGATATGTTGTGGAAAATGATGAACAGCTGATAGCACCAGAAATAAATATGTCTGTTTGCTACTTACTTATCTGAAAAATGTGTATATTTAGGTATATGTATCGTACAACTGTGAAACATTTATATATCTTTCCGGTCTTCCTGCTGCTTATTTCCTGCAGACAACCACCTACTGAGCCTTCTTTCTATTTCTGGGAGACCTACTACAAGATTGACAGTACGGAAAAGCAATATTTGCAGCAACTGCATGTAAAGAAATTATACGTCCGATTTTTTGATATCACCATCCAAAACAGGAGACCAACACCGACAGGTATTATCCGTATTTCAGAAAAAAATGAAACCCAAGAAATTATTCCGGTGGTTTTTATCACTAATGAAACATTCAAAGCATTAGACAAGGACGACATTCATCAATTGGCAGTGCACATCCAAAACGAAATAAACTATCTATATCCGATTATCTCCGACCTGCCTTTGCAAGAAGTACAATTCGACTGCGACTGGACAACCTCCACTAGTCAGCAGTATTTTTATTTTCTTCAAACCATCCAAAAACTATTACCCGAAAAAGAAATCAGTGCCACAATCCGCCTGCATCAAATCAAATACCGGAAACAAACCGGAATTCCACCAGTTGATAAAGGTGTTCTGATGTATTATGCGACAGATAATCCACTGACAGCCGGAGACAACAATTCGATTCTGGAAAATAAGGAAGCAGCAAAATATATTAAAGGGCTCGCACGTTATCCTATGAAATTAGATGTGGCACTTCCTATTTACAGCTGGGCAATTATAGAAAATGAACTAGGTAAAAAACGATTACTAAACGGCATCCGCGAAGAAATACTTTCAGACACTTTATTGTACCGAAAAACAGGGAAAAACACTTATATCGTAAGAAAGGAACATTATTTGCAACAGGTTCTTTTATATCCTGATTTCCGCATAAAAACAGAAAGCATTTGTACAGAAGATTTAATATCCGCAGCAAAAGAAATTCGAAAGCAACATAAAGATACTCCTTATAGCACGATATATTTTCAGTTGAATGAAACCAACTTAAAACACTATTCCATCCAGAATTTAAACATCATTTCTAACCCATAACTATGAAAAACCGTACCATCTCCGCATTGTTTCTGCTGATTGCCTTCAGCGATTACGGCAAAGCCTGTTCCTGGCACTCAGAAGATGAGGCATTTTACAATCTCTTCAATCAGGAACTTATCAGCGACCAAAAACTAGAGCCCTTTTTGCTCACTTACGACAATATCTACTACAACGGTGATTTTTGGAATCCTGCGGAAAGATCACATCAGCAAACAGATGCCAATCTGGAAGAATGGAACAAATATTTCAATCAGAAGATTCCAGTAAAAGACCTGCAATATTTGGTGTATACATCCACCGTTACGGAATTACAGGCATTCCTAACGAACAACCTCGCACAGACTCCGAACTCCGGACTCACCTACCATGCGGCACTCTTTTCAGAGAAAGGACTGGAAGCCTTGCAATATCTGATTTTTGCCAAACAATGTGAGAAGTACGCGCTCACACAGGACAACAGCGACGGGTGGAGCTATATGGGAGCCCGGGAAAAAATGTCGAAACCTGAATTTATGGCAACAGCAAAGGCAGGCAACACGCTGTATGCCACTCTTAAAAACAACGATTTGAAACTGCGTACTGCCTATCAACTCGTGCGCTTGTCACATTATGCCGGATTTAATGATGATGCGATACGCTATTTTGACAAATTTGTACTGCCGTTAAAAAATCAGTCACTACCCTATTATTACGCACTGGAACAGAAAGCCGGCGCTCTTTTCAACCTGAAAAAATATGCCGCTGCCACCCGCGATTACATACAAGTTTTCAATGGCGCACCCGGCCGGCAACTGGCGGTCTACACAAGTTTTCTGATGAGCAGTGCGCTTTTCAAAAATGGAGGGAATCTGCTGACTACAAATGCGGAAAAGACCACCTTCTATATGCTGCGGGGATACAACGGTTTTGCATCGGGTATTTCCGAGATGAAAAAAATCTATACGCTATCACCGAATGCGCCGGCACTGGAAGTCCTGGCTGTGCGGGAAATGAATAAAACGGAACGCGAAATCCTGATGCAACCAAGTCCGTATTCCGGCAAAAATATTTTTCTGAAAGGCGACGCCAGCACGCAGGCGTATCTCAAAAAATTACTGACACTGACAGATATTATCGTCAATAACAAATACATTGTCAGAAAAGATTTCTGGAAATCCTATCAGGCGCATCTGCATTTTCTGTCGGGCAATTATAAAAATGCGGAAAGTATCGCCAACGATATTTCCGGCAATGATAAGCAGGTGAATGAACAGGCGAAAGTAACTGCTTTTGCTGCCTTTCTGGCGCAATGTGCTGTCGTCGGGCCGGAGACGGAAAAACGCATCTACAGCTACCTGAACACGCACAAAGAGAAAACCACGGAGGGTTATATTTATGAACTTACCGCGCACAAATACCTTCAACAGAAAGATTATGCAAAGGCATTTTTGTGTCACAATGACCTTTCCGGATTATATACTTCGCTCGACCTAAAAATCATTGACCAACTAATTACTTTTTACAACAAACCAGATAAAAACAACTTTGAACAATTACTGTCGGCAAAACAAAAGAATGCCATGACCTATCTGTATGATTTAAAAGGGACGCATTATCTGAAATACGACCAGCCCGAAAACGCGTTGGTCTGGTTTAAGAAAGTGCCGGGCAACCTGAAATTCCTGAAACTGCATGTTTACGACTATATCAGTGATACGGAAACAGAAAAAGACGGCGATTTCAACGGCTACAGCGACATTTCGGCACGTATCTTTAGTAATGGCATACGCCCTTATTTCGAAGATACACAGGAGAAAGCCATGACGGATCAGGTGTACAAAATGCCCGAATTCAAATTTATCCCTGCCATCATGAATAAACAGCAACTAGCAGAATGCCTGATTGCTCTTAAGAAAATGGCAAAGGAGACAACGGAAAGCGGCGCACGTGCAGGCTATTTGTTGGGCAACTATTATTACAACACATCCGTGAATGGTTACTACCGGAATATCCTGTTTTACGAACCGGGCAATTATTACATATCTTCTTTATATGGATTGAACAATACACCGACAACGACTCCGTACAACTATCACTATGGCACCGGTATCATACAAGTTAATCATTTGCAGACAGCCTATGATTATTACATTCAGACAGAAAGAGTCTCTAACTACAATGAATTAAAGGCAAAAGCTATATTCCAGGCATCCAAAATCGAACTGGATCAGTTTGTAGCAAAGCAAAATTTCGATTACAATTTTGTCTATTGGGAGAATCCGAGAATCCTGTATGCAAAAAACACACGTCCGCTATTTGGTATTTTAAAACAGAAATATTCGGATACTAAATACTATCAGGAAATACAAAGCAATTGTCTGTATTTAAAATATTACATAAACAACTAATATTACTCTGGCGCTAAGGATGGCGATTCGGAATCCCTCTGCACTTGTGGCTGAGGTATTCCGGCGTTCTCCTGTTGTGTCCACTCCGCTTCCATCTGGTGTATAGCCGGTGCATCAAGTTCCACCTCCACCTGCATATCTTCTTCCACAGGTGCAGCCTGTCTGGCGGCATCGCGCGCATCTTTCGGAATATATTTATCTTTGTACCTGCGCTTCAGGATGTCTTCCTTCACCTCGGCTCTGCGGGCTTTTCTGCGGGCTTCCCGGGCTTCGCGCTCTGCTTCATATTGCACTTTTTTCTCGGCCTCGCGTTCCAGCCGGAGTTGTCTTTCTTCCTCTGTTTCCGGCTGCTTGATACGGAGTTTGCTCGGATGAATTTCAAAAAAATCATCCACCGGAATTTCCACTACCCACCATAAAATCTTCACCTGCGCGATGCCCACACTGCGCATCTTGATACTGTGTGCCAGCAAAGTGGAAATAGCCTGAAAAAGCGATGTAATAATGCTGATCTGAGAAGTGGTCGTCAGCACTTCCTCACTGTTGCCTTTTATGCGGCGCGGATGTTCATATACCATGGTGCCGATACGCAATCCATCTCTGTTCTGCAATTCCGTCTTAATGGAAACAATGGTAATCGGCAAAAAGAAGGTATTGCTGATGCGCAAATCCGTTTCCGTCGTGACCGCCACCAGCCCGATTTCTTTTGTGCGCACTTCGAGAATGTCAAACATCTTGTTAGCCGATGCTTTCGCGACAATATATGCTTTTATCCGTTGTTTTATTCCCTGCCAGAAACCCATAGTATCTTTCTTATAAACTATTGTTAAAATAGGACTTCCATTGCACTTCAATGAAAATATTACATTAAATTTAAGACAAATGACGCACTATGGAACACATGAGTACAGTAATTGCCATTCCTTTTTTTCTTTTGTTAATCCTGATAGAATATTTTGCGACCCGAAAATCCCATCCGGAATACTACAGACTGAATGACGCACTGACTAATCTGAACGTAGGGGTGAGCCATTTATTGTTTAAATTGCTGACTACCGGCATCCTGTTCGGTGCATATGTATGGACCACCGAACATATCGCGGTGATGCATCTGAGCGGCGTGTGGGCATATATTGTAGTGCTGGTCTTATTTGACTTCTGCTTTTACTGGGCACACCGCTTCGGTCATGAGATGAATATTTTCTGGGGCGCCCACGTAGTGCATCATCAGAGTGAGGAATACAACCTGACCGTAGCCCTCCGTCAATCCTGGATTCACAGTCTGCTGGCTTTCATTTTTTTCCTGCCAATCGGACTTTTGGGCGTGGATATTCTCACACTGGGTATTTGCGCGAGCATCAATTCTTTTTATCAATTCTGGATACATACCAAAGCCGTGAAACGCATGCCAAAATGGTTTGAAGCCATCTTCAATTCGCCGGCACACCACCGCGTGCACCACGGCGTCAATCCGAAATACATAGACAAAAACCACGCGGGTATGTTTATCATCTGGGACAAAATGTTCGGCACCTTTCAGGAAGAAGAAGAGGAACCGGCCTACGGCACGACAACGCCTGTAAACAGTTGGAATCCGGCCTGGCTGAATATTGAATACTATGCCGGCATGTATCAAAAATCGAAGCAATTTTCTTCTGTAAAAG
>JADLAH010000266.1 GCA_020848315.1 Chitinophagales bacterium
TGTAACCTTTTGCGATTTTTTGCGTATATATGTGAAGAACTATTTAGGCTACTACTACTCAATTCAACCTGATAGTCTTTTTATTTACCGGTTTTCTTGCTGTAGTAGCAAGTGTAATTAATTGCAGCAAACGTATGATTGCTGCACTGGTTATGCTGTAGCATATTATTATTACCCTAAAAATTGAAGTGTATGAAGCAGTTAAAGATTACCACCAAAATTACGTCCCGGGACAGTTTCTCCATAGATAAGTATCTGAGCGAAATTTCCAAGCTGCCGATGTTGTCCGAAGAGGAAGAAGTGGAAGTGGCCCGCCGCATTCGCGAAGGAGATTCCGCCGCTATGGAAAAACTGATACAGTCCAACCTCCGCTTTGTGGTTTCTGTGGCTAAGCAATATCAGAATCAGGGACTGGCACTGAACGACCTCATCAATGAAGGGAATATCGGGTTGATCAAAGCCGCCACCAAATTTGATGAAACCAAAGGTTTTAAATTTATTTCTTACGCTGTCTGGTGGATTCGCCAGTCGATTTTGCAGGCGCTGATAGAACAGCCGCGTGTGGTGAGGCTGCCGATGAATAAGGCAACTATTTACAATAAAATTCAGCGCACTATTGTCGACTTTGAACAGAAAAATCAACGCGAACCATCGAATGACGAACTCGCGGAATTGCTGGATATGAAACCGGAGGATCTGGCGGTGCTGCGCGCAACCCTGACTTTCCATTTGTCTATGGATACGCCCATCAATGACGATGATGACACGACCAGCCTCGATTTAATGGCAGACAATTCCATCGAACGACCTGACACGCACCTGATAGATGAATCGCTGCACGATGAGCTGGAACACGCGTTGCAGGCCCTCTCCGACCGCGAAATTGAAATTATTAAATACTACTACGGACTGAATGAGTTCGGGCAGTCGTACAGTCTGGATGAAATCGGCATTAAGTTGAATCTTACCCGCGAGCGCGTGCGTCAGCTGAAAGACAAGGCTATCCGCAAGATGCGTCGCTTCGCCATTTCCAAGGAACTGAAATCGTATTTAAGTTAACAACGCTGGCAGAAATTGATGGCTTTTCCGCTATTTTGGCGGGAACTATCAACTTTTTCTTATCTTTAAAACATGAAATCTCCTATTGTTGCCCCTTCTGTGTTGTCGGCAAATTTTGCACATCTGGCGGCAGACTTTGCCATGCTGAATGAGAGTGCCGCCGAATATATCCATGTGGATGTGATGGATGGCGTATTTGTCCCTAATATTTCTTTCGGACTGCCCGTCATTCAGGCGATGCGCAAGCTGTCGGCCAAGACCTTTGACGTGCATCTGATGATTGTGGAACCGGATAAATACATCGACGCTTTCCGGAATGCAGGCGCCGATATCCTCACCGTTCATCTGGAAGCCAGCACGCACCTGCACCGTACCCTGCAAAAAATACACGCTTCGGAGATGAAAGCCGGTGTGGCGATTAACCCGCATACTTCTGTTCAGCTGCTGGAAGATACCATCAACGATATCGACCTCGTGTGTGTGATGAGCGTGAATCCCGGTTTCGGCGGACAGAAATTCATCGAAAATACCTACGATAAAGTAGCACGTCTGAAAGACCTCATCCTCCGTAAAAATGCAGCTACCCTCATCGAAATTGACGGTGGGGTCACCTTGGACAATGCCGCTCGTTTGGTGCAAAGCGGCGCGGATGTACTGGTGGCAGGCAATACGGTATTCAATTCTCCGGATCCCGCAGCCACTATTCTGCAATTAAAAAATATTGCCTGATTTTTTCCGTTATGCCTATGATGCTGCGTGGTGCCCTAAGTTTCTGTCTGTTGCTGCAAGTACTGTTCCTGCCGGCACAGGTGCGCGTAGTGATTAAGGGTAAAATCACGGATTCCGATAAGAATCCGGTGAGCAACGCGACTATCCTTCAGGTGGGCACCAATAACGGCACCGTTTCCAACGCCAAAGGCTTTTATGCCCTTGATGTGGAATACGAAGATTCCTGTGTGATTGAATACAGCAGTCTGGCTTTCGGGAAACGCACCCATGTTTTCTATCCAACCAACAAGATGACTTTGTATAAAGACATCGAGTTTGCCCGCTCCAATTATGAAATTGACACGGTGGAAATCAGCGCTGTGAAAGGTAAAATCGGGGAATCCACGCTGCAGGCAAAGAGCGCGGAATATTTTCCCAACCCCACCGGCGATGCCGGCACCATCGTAAAAACGCTGGGACAAGGGGTGCAATCCAACAATGAACTGAGCGGACAATATTCCGTGCGCGGCGGCAACTACGATGAAAATCTGGTATATGTCAATGATTTTGAAATTTACCGTCCTTTTCTGATTTCCAGCGGACAGCAGGAAGGCCTGAGTTTTACCAATCTCGACCTGACGGATAAACTCACCTTTTCGGGCGGCGGTTTTGAAGCGAAGTACGGCGATAAAATGTCGTCTGTACTCAATATAAAATACAAGACACCAACTACCTTCAAAGGCTCCATCATGGCGAGTATTCTGGGCGTGAATGCCCATGTGGAAGGTGCCACCAAAAATCAGAAGTTTACTTATCTGGCGGGTGTCCGCTATAAAACCAACGGTTATCTGTTGGGCAGCCTTGACAGAAAGGGTGAATACAATCCGAATTTTTTCGATGTGCAGTCCAATTTCCACTACAAACCGAATGTGAAACACGATCTCGAAATTCTGGTGAACCATTCTTTCAATGATTTCAAGTTTGTGCCGGTGACGGAAGAAACCCGTGCCGGAACATTTGACAAACTCATTCGTTTCCTCGTCGATTTTGAGGGCAATGAGAAAGACCGTTTTCAAAATACCATGGCCGGACTTTCCTATAAGTTCATCCCAAATACGAAGCTGAGTCTGAAGTTTATGTCCGCATTCTGGAAAATGCGCGAAACGGAAACGTTTAATATTACCGGTTACTATTCTCTCGATGAAATTGAGATAGATCCGGATAACGAAAATTTCGGCAATGTCCGCGAGAATCTCGGTATTGGTACTTTTCAGGATTGGGCGCGCAATAAACTGGATGCGATTGTGACAAATGTGGGCCATGCCGGAAAATACAGCATCAAGGAAAAACACCTGCTGGAATGGGGTTCTACCTTTCAGTATGAGCAAATCAGCGATGAGCTGAGCGAATGGCAGCGGATAGATTCTTCCGGCTATTCCATTCCCTATAGCGGCAGCTCCATCGTGTTTCCGTATCGACTGAAGTCGGCGAATGAAATGACTTCTTTTCGGGTGCACGGCTATTTTCAGGACAGTTGGGATATCATCAAAAAAGATTCCACTTATCTCACCTTAATTGCCGGAGTGCGCTATCATTACTGGTCTGTCAACAAACAGTTTCTCGTCACGCCGCGCGTACAGTTGATTTACAAACCTAAGCTGAAGCGCGATGTTACCTTCCGACTGGCCGGCGGTATGTATGCTCAGCCGCCGTTTTATCGCGAGTTGCGTGGGCTTGACGGCAGCATCAACCGGAATGTGAAAGCGCAGGAATCCTATCATATTGTGGTGGGTTCGGATTATAATTTCAAAATCAAGAAGCGCGCGTTTAAGTTCACTGCGGAGGCCTATTACAAACACATCCGCCATCTTAATCCGTACGAGATTGAAGATGTGCGCATCCGTTATTTTGCCAATAACAATGCCAAAGGATATGCAACGGGTATCGACCTTCGTTTATTCGGGGAAATGGTGAAAGGCACCGATTCCTGGATTACGCTTTCTTACCTGAATACCAAAGAAGACTTGCTCGATGATTTTTATGTCGTCAATAAAAATGCTGCCGGTGAAGTGATTACGCCGAGAACCGAAGATCAGACGGTGGCGAGCACGGAAACCGTAAACCCGGGTTATATCCGCAGACCTACGGATCAGGCCTTATTTGTGAGTTTATATTTTCAGGATTATCTCGAAAAGTACAAACGCTTTAAGGTGCATTTTAATTTAGTGGTAGGCACCGGACTTCCTTTCGGCCCTCCTGACAATCAGCGCTACAAAGATACATTGAAAATGCCGCCTTATCGCCGTCTGGATATCGGGTTTTCAGCCTTGTTGCTGAGCGGTGACAAAAGAGCGGTAAAGAAACCCAACAGCTTCGGTAGTAAATTTGAGAATATCTGGATGAGTTTTGAGGTGTTTAATATATTGGGTATTCGCAATACCTTGTCGTATCGTTGGATCAAGGACACCGATAACAACCAATGGGCGATTCCGAATTATCTGACCTCCCGCAGGTTTAATGTGAAAATGCATATCACCTGGTAATGGCAATATTTAATATTAAATAATATTTTCAATGCCTTTTGAAAAAATATATGACAAACAGGATTTTCCGGATGCTACTTTACCTAAGGAAACCTACGAGCAATGTACTTTCCGTAATCTGATACTCGAAAATGCGGATTTATCCGACTGCAAATTCATTGATTGTGTATTTGAAAACTGCAATCTGAGTCTCGCAAAATTGCAGCGCACTTTGCTCCGGGATGTTCAGTTTCTGCACTGCAAAATGCTGGGGCTGCAATTTGATACATGCAATCCTTTCGGCCTTTCCCTGCGTTTTGAGCATTGTCAGTTGCAGCATGCTTCCTTTTATACAGTCAATATTTCCAAAACGGTCTTTCGCAAATGCGGATTAACGGAAACCGACTTTACACAGGCGGACATGTCGGGTGTACTGCTGGAGGATTGCGATCTGAGCGGCGCGGTATTTGAACACACCAAACTGGACAAAGCGGATTTCCGCTCCGCAATAAATTATCAGATAGATCCGGATAAAAACAGTATTCGCCATGCGAAATTTTCCATTACCGGTTTGCCCGGATTACTCGCCAGATATCAGATAGACATTAGCTATTAAATAAAAAAGCCTCCATGCGGAGGCTTTTTTATTTATTCAGTAAGCTTATTCTTCGCTCAAAGCTTTTGCTTTGTCGAGCATATTCATGCTGGCATATACTTTTTTCAGATTCTGTTTGTAATCCGGATTTTTAGGGTCAGTCTGATACGCTTTTTCCAGACTTGGCAAAGCGATTGCAAACAAGGCATCTCTTTCTTTTTTCAGCGCATCGTATTTTTTCAAATCATCTTCAGCGTTCATCTTTTTATTGATTTCAACGCCTTTGTTGAAGAACATAACGCCCAGGTTGAAATGCGCGTCACCGTAGTCCGGTTTGATAGCGATTGCTTTTTCATAAGCTTCTTTCGCCTTGTCGAGGTTGCCGGCTTTGTCGTACAATACACCTAAGTTAAACAGGATGGAAGAGTTTTTCGGGTCAGTGGCTACTGCCTTCTCAAACTTATCAATAGACGCCTGAAAATCATCGCTGTCCAGCGTTGCGTTCAGTTCATAAATCTGCAGGTTTTTGTTGCCCGGATATTTTGCCATTCCTTTTTTGATGACCTCAGCGAGTTTTGCTTTCTCGTTTTTCATTTCATACACCTGTGCCAGTGTTTCATATACCGCAGGATTGTTGTAATTCATTCCTACCAGTTGTTCCAGCAAAGGTATGATTTCGTCAATCTTATTGGCATTGGTACCTGCCATGGCAGTAGCAAAGATGGTATTGGTGTCAAGGCTGGAAATCAGCGATTTGGAGAGTAAAAACTCATTCACTTTTCTGCTGGCCTCAAAATGTTTGTAAGCTTCGTCGTATTTTTTGTTGTTGAAGCGATCGAAACCTTCATTGAACAAATAACCCGATACATTGGACAATGGTGTTGAGTAGTCTTTCTGTTTCTTAGGATTCAATTCCAGCTCGAATGCCTTCATATAAGCGTCTTTCGCTTCAAAAAGACAATTTGGATTCTGGGCATAGAATAATTTCGTTTCATAAATCTGTGCGTACACATCTCCTTTGGTGCTCCATGCCTTTACCATTTTCTGCACTTCCGCATCCTGCAGGGCTGCATCGATTTCTTTTTTGGCATCCATTACCTTGCCATCCTGCAAGGACAACTGAGCGGCGGTGATTTTACCTTTCTGAGCGAAAGCAGGTTGTACAAATAACCAAGCGGCTACCAGCACCACCAACGTTTTTAAGTGTTTCATGTTATTCTTCATTTTTTTGTTCGTCAATATGATTATTGTTTACATCATCATTGTTTTCCGGCTGCACCGCACCTTCCCCAGACTCTGTGGTGTCTGCCGCGTTTTCCTCCTCTTCCTCTTCGTGTTCAATTTTACACACGGCCGCGATAGCATCATCTCCTTTGAGTTTGATTAAGCTGACGCCTTGTGTGTTTCTGCCGAGTGTACGCAGCGTATTCAGTCCGATGCGGATGGTGAGTCCGGATTTATTGATAATCATAAGGTCGTATGCATCCGTAACGCCGTCAATGGCAATCATATTGCCGGTTTTTTCCGTTACATTCAGCGAGATAACGCCCTTGCCACCCCGCGATGTGATGCGGTAGTCATCCAGTGCGGATCGTTTACCAAAGCCGTTTTCAGAAACCACCATGATATCTTCTTTTTCTTCTGCGGTTGTATCTGCACAAACCATGCCAATCAGTTCATCGTCCTCTCCGCGGAGGGTGATACCGCGTACACCGGAGCCGTTACGGCCGATAGCGCGTACTTCTTCCTCATTGAAACGAACAGCATAACCGTTTTTGGAACCCAGGATAATTTCGCATTTGCCGTTGGTGAGTGCTGCTGTAACCAGTTCATCTCCTTCCCTTACGGTGATGGCATTTACCCCATTGGAACGTGGACGTGAATATTCGCGCAGAGAGGTTTTCTTCACCGTACCGCGTTTCGTGGCCATGATGATATAATGCGTATCCAGGAATTCTTCGTCTTTCAGACTGGCAACATTGATGAATGCCTTGATCTTATCATCCTGCGGAATGTTGATGACATTCTGAATCGGTCGACCTTTGGAGGTTTTGTTGCCTTCCGGTACTTCATATACTTTCAGCCAGAAACAACGCCCCTGCTCCGTGAACAGCAACAGGTAGTTGTGGGTCGAAGCGACAAACAGATGTTCGATGAAATCGGCATCTCTTGTTTTACCGCCCTGAGAACCTTTACCGCCTCTGTTCTGAATTTTATATTCATCCAGTGAGGTGCGTTTCACATAACCTAAATGTGAAATAGTCACCACCATCTGCTCTTCCGCAATCATGTCTTCGTAAGAAATATCACTTCCGAAGTACACGATTTCTGAACGGCGCTTGTCACCGTATTTCTTTTTCACTTCCTGCAATTCCTCTTTGATAATATCAAACCGGAGGTGTTCATTCGCCAGGATTTCTTTCAGTCGTGCAATCAGGTCGCTCACTTCTTTGTGTTCCGCACGTATTTTGTCAATTTCCAGACCTGTCAGACGTTGTAATGTCAGGGCTAATACTGCTTTTGCCTGCAATTCAGACATGCCGAAGTTGCTCATCAGGCCCTCTTTAGCTTCTTCCGGATTTTTCGATTTCCGGATCAGCTGAATGACTTCATCCAACGCATCCAAAGCAATGAGATAACCTTCCAGGATATGGAGTCGCTCTTCCGCTTTGCGGAGTTCGAATTTGGTACGGCGCGTGACTACATCGTGTCGGAACTCTACAAAATGATGAATCATGTCTTTCAGATTCAGCATTTGCGGGCGACCAGCCACGAGTGCGATATTGTTGACACCAAAGCTGGTTTGCAGTGGGGTGAATTGATACAGATTATTCAGTACGACATTCGGAATTGCATCGCGTTTCAATTCAAATACCACACGCAATCCTTCGCGGTCGGATTCATCACGGATTTCTGAAATACCTTCGAGTTTTTTCTCATTCACCAACTCAGCGGCACGCGTGATAATCATCTTCGGCTGAATCTGATACGGCACTTCCGTAATCACAATTTGTGATCTGCCTTCCTTGGTATCTTCGATGTGTGCTTTACCTCTTACCCGGATTTTTCCGCGACCGGTACGGAATGCGTCTTTAACGCCATCGTATCCGTAAATAATCCCGCCGGTAGGAAAGTCAGGTGCTTTGATAAACTGCATCAGGTCATCTATCGTGATGTCTCTGTTGTCAATATAGGCGGTGATGCCATCCACTACTTCCGACAGGTTGTGTGGCAGCATATTCGTTGCCATACCCACCGCGATACCGGAAGCACCGTTTACCAGCAATTGCGGGATGCGTGTCGGCAATACCGTCGGTTCTTCGAGTGAGTCGTCAAAATTGAGCTGAAAATCCACCGTTTCCTTGTCGAGGTCTTCCAGCATATCCTCCGCGATTTTTTTCAATCTCGCTTCGGTATAACGCATCGCTGCCGGTGGGTCTCCGTCGATAGAACCAAAGTTACCTTGTCCGTCTATCATCGGATAGCGCAGCGACCATTCCTGCGCCATACGCACCATGGTGTCGTATACGGAGGAGTCACCGTGCGGGTGATATTTACCTAACACCTCCCCGACGATACGGGCAGATTTCTTGTACGGTTTGTTGGAGGTCATTCCGAGCTCATTCATCCCGAAAAGCACGCGTCTGTGCACCGGTTTCAGACCGTCGCGCACGTCCGGCAACGCCCTGGACACTATCACCGACATCGAGTAGTCGATGTAGGCGGATTTCATCTCATCTTCAATGTTGATGGGGACAATTCTCGCTCCTTTTTCTTCTTCTAATTCTTCTGACATGTACGTTACATTTTACCTTGCAAAGGTACGGATTTCTGAGGGTAAAACGTAGTTTACATCCTATTGAGATATCCACATTGCAAGGGTGTTGAAATGGCAGGAAAGACCGCGTATTTGCACCCGTAAATATAAAAATGCATCTTTGTGCACGATGAAACAGCAGGTAGTGATTATCGGTGGCGGTGCGGCCGGATTTTTTGCCGCTATTGAGCTCGCGGCGCAGCGGCCTGACCTGGCTGTTACCATCCTGGAGCAGGGCAATGAAGTACTCGGAAAAGTGAAGATTTCGGGCGGTGGCCGTTGTAATGTAACGCATGCCTGTTTTGATCCGAAAGAACTGGTCAGATTTTATCCGCGCGGCAACAAGGAGCTGCTGGGCGCCTTTCACCGTTTCCATTGCGCGCATACCGTTGAGTGGTTCGAACAGCGCGGTGTAGAGCTGAAAACGGAATCGGATGGCCGCATGTTTCCCGTTACCAACAGTTCACAAGCCATCATCGACTGTCTGCTCGATCAGGCGAAAATGTACAATATCCGGATTGTCCGGCAGGCCAAGGTGACACGACTGGAAGCACTTTCCGATGGATTCACGGTGTATGTGCACGATCGGCCGCAGCATGCGGATTATCTGCTCGTCGCGAGCGGCAGCAGCAATACCTTGTGGAATCTGCTGAAGCAGTTGGGACATCGCATTATTCCGCCGGTGCCTTCCCTGTTTACATTCAATATCAAAAGTCCGCTGCTGCAGGGACTGGAAGGCGTTTCCGTGGAACGTGTTACGGTGCAGCCGGAGGGCAGCAAACAAAGTAGCGAAGGACCTCTGCTCGTCACACATTGGGGACTCAGCGGTCCGGCTATCCTGAAGTTATCGGCTTTCGCCGCGTTGGAGCTGGCGGAAAAACAATACCGTTTTAATATCCGCATCAACTGGATTCAGGAAACCGCTGATGAGGCAAAAGCGAAATTAACGGATGCCAAACAAACGCAGCCAAAGAAAAATCTGCTGAATTTCTGTCCGTTTCCATTGCCTGCCCGATTCTGGAAAAGCTGTATCGCTTTTGCCGGCATACGCGAAGACAAGAAATATGCGGATTTATCCAAAGAAGATATTCGTGAACTGGCGCAGTTACTGACAGCCTGTATCCTTAGTGCCGATGGTAAAAGCACGAATAAAGATGAATTTGTCACGGCAGGTGGCATAGATTTGAAAGAAGTGGATTTTAAGACTATGCAAAGCAGACTGTTTCCACGCTTGTATTTTGCCGGCGAAGTACTGAATATCGATGCGGTGACCGGCGGATTCAATTTTCAGGCAGCCTGGACGACCGGCCATATCGCGGGTGTTCATATGGCGGAAAATGCGTAAGTTTGCATAAAATAAGTACAAGATGAATAACTCTACGTCTTCTTCTCATAATGCTGCCGCCATCCGATACGGAGTATTGGGCGGATTGGCCGGGGTAGTCGTTTCACTGATTGTTTTCTTTGCCAATCAGCAATATGCGGGCTGGTCCAAGTGGTTATCTACCGCCATTCTGGTGGCTGCTATATTTATCGGCGTGCGCGCGGTGGCGTTGCAGCTCGCAGAGGAAACAGGCAGTGCCACGTTCGGAAAGCTGTTCGGAGCGGGCATGCTGATTACGCTGACCATCGCGGTAATTTCCATTGCTTATTTCATGTTATATACCAATGTCATTGATGTCGATTTCGTGGACAATCTGCTGGAGATATCGCGGCAGGAAATGGAAAAACGCGGCATGAGTGAAGAGCATATAGAAAAAGGTCTGGAGATGTCGAAGAAATTCATGACGCCAGGATTGATGATTGCTTTTTCCTTGTTCGGCACACTGGTATTCGGTGCCATTGCTGCCCTGATTGCAGCGGCCGTGCACAAGAAAGAAAACTAATTGCGGCAATATTTTCCGAATTCTGTACTTTTGCAGACATGACGCACACCATCGCTACCATCTATCCGAAACACTGGAAAGACTACGAACTCATTGATTCCGGAAATTTTGAAAAACTGGAACGTTTTGGTCCGTACATCACGATACGTCCGGAGCCGCAGGCGGTTTGGGAGCGCCGTTTATCGGAAGATGAATGGAAGAAGCTGGCGCATGTCAAATTTGTGGGTCTCTCCTCTTCTACCGGGAAATGGGAGTTTTACAAGAAAATGCCGGAAAACTGGTCGCTATCTTATCAGCACGGACAGTTGGATATTACTTTCAATCTGGCATTGACGAAATTCAAGCACGTTGGTATTTTCCCGGAACAAAGCGTTAACTGGGATTTTATTTTTGAACGTACACAGGCTATCCGCGCGAAGGGAATTGCGCCGAAGGTACTGAATTTATTTGCCTACACCGGTGGTGCAAGCCTGGCGGCCTGCGCAGCAGGCGCGGAAACTTATCATGTGGATTCCATCAAACA
>JADLAH010000267.1 GCA_020848315.1 Chitinophagales bacterium
AGCAGCTCCTGCAAAAAAAGCAGCTCCTGCTAAGAAAGCGGCAGCTCCTGCAAAAAAAGCAGCAGCTCCTAAAAAAGCGGCAGCTCCTGCAAAAAAAGCAGCAGCTCCTAAAAAAGCAGCAGCTCCTGCAAAAAAAGCAGCGGCTCCTAAGAAAGCAGCAGCTCCAGCTAAGAAAGCGGCAGCTCCTAAAAAAGCAGCAGCTCCAGCTAAAAAAGCAGCAGCTCCAGCTAAGAAAGCAGCTCCAGCTAAGAAAGCAGCAGCTCCAGCAAAAAAAGCGGCAGCTCCAGCTAAGAAAGCAGCTCCAGCTAAGAAAGCAGCAAAAAAGTAATCGCTGTACAGCGACGAAAACAATAAACCCGATATGCTACATATCGGGTTTTGCTTTTTTATACATGTAGATGAACTACAAAAATGGAAAGCCACTGATGCGCTCAGATTCTTTCCATAAAAGATCCTGCAATCGCTGATCATAAGAAATGGCAGAGCTTGGTTTTGCTTTACAGTTGTGAAAATATTTTCCGGTAATGCCGTTCACCTCTTCGCTGCCCGCAAGATAAATATGAGATTGCGCGCCATCTTCCACTTTTTTCCCGAACAACTTAGAAGCAGTATTCCACACCATTCCAAAAAAGGCGTTCCCGTTTTTAGAACCGATGGGTGTGTACACAAATCCGGGATGCAAAGCATTCACCATAATACCAAAAGGCTGTAACTTTTCGGCAAGGCTGTAGGTAAATAATACATTGGCGAGTTTGCTTTGTTCGTAAGCACTCAGCACAAAATATTTCTTCTTTTGAGTAAAACTTTCTATGTCGATATTTTTCGCTTTGTAGTGCGAGTCGCTCGCCACATTTACAATCCGCGCGTTGCCGGCATTTTTCAACAGGTCGAGCAGGTAGTGAGTCAGCCAGAAATAATTGAAATGGTTGTTGGCGATTGTCATTTCAAGGCCATCTGCCGATAATTTAAATTCGTCAAACACAGCACCGGCATTATTCAGCAGTACGTCCAGTTTCGTAAAATCTTTTTTGATTTTGCCTGCCACTTCCGCTACGGATGCATGAACAGATAAATCCGCCGTGTACAGATGTATCTTGTTGTTTCCGGAAAATGATTGAATGTCGGACACAGCGGCATTTCCTTTTTCCTGGTTTCTGCACAGCAGGATGATTTCATGGCCTTGTCCGGAAAGTTCTTTGGCGGCTTGCAGTCCCAGTCCGGAAGAAGCACCTGTGATGAGTATGGTTTTATTTTTCATTAGGATTTATTTCTTTTCGCATGTCAAAAATATTGAGGACGGTAATCGTATTTTTTTCAACTTTGTAATAGAAAGAAAGATACTCGTTAATAGCCAGTTTACGAATGGATGTATCTATATAAGAAGCCCTGCCTGCAAAAGGAAAAGATTCCATCAGATGCAATCGCTTCAAACCGTTATAAGAAACTTATCTGCTACAGGCACAGACCAATTTGTAATAAGGTATTCATATACCTGTTCAAGATCTTCTTTGGCATTTTGAGTCCAGACTATTTGGTAAGCCACGCCTGAATCTGATTTTTAACGCTTGAATCATTTACCACTTCACCATCTTTCGCCTGTTGTACAGAAGATTGTAAACGGGCTTGTTGAGCAGGTGATAACTCATCGAGAATATCCATGTCTTTAGAAATGGCTTGAAAGGATTCATTTAAAACCATCAATGTTTCTTCATCCTCGATTTTATCGATGAGCAGATGAAGTTCTGATTTCAGCCTTTTTTTTGACATGATTAAAATTAAGAAAAACGTTGCTTATTTACAATAGCCACTTTGCCAATTAAAATGCACAGTGCATTCCTATCCGCCTAATTTTTCCTGCCATTTAAACATCTCATCGCGCAGACGTGCGGCTTCCATGAAGTCCATTTGCTGCGATGCTTTCTGCATGGCTTTTTTCAGTTGCCCGATTTTTTTTTCTATTTCCGATTGTGATAAAAGCACTGCCTGTTCTTCTGCCGCTGTTTGCATCACGGCTTCTTCCTGTTTGTAAGCAACCGCTTTTTTATCTTCCTGTTTCCGAATATCGAGGATGGAAGCACGCTGCAGGATTTCTTCTTTACTTTTAAAAATTGTTTTTGGTGTGATATTGTGTTGTATGTTGTAGGCCACCTGTTTTTCTCTTCGCCGGCTGGTTTCGTCGATGGTTTTTTGCATCGAGCCGGTGATGGTGTCCGCATAGAAAATCACGAGTCCGTTGGCGTTCCTCGCGGCACGTCCCGCTGTTTGGGTGAGGGAGCGCACATTGCGGAGAAAGCCTTCCTTGTCGGCATCCAGTATGGCTACCAGAGAAACTTCCGGAATATCGAGGCCTTCGCGCAGGAGGTTCACGCCGATGAGCACATCAAAATCACCGAGTCGCAGTCCCTGAATAATCTCCACCCTTTCCATGGTGTCTATATCGCTGTGCAGGTATTTGCATTTCACATGCAGTTTGGTGAGGTATTTCGCGAGTTCTTCCGCCATGCGTTTGGTGAGTGTGGTCACCAATGTGCGCTCATTTTTATCGATGCGGAGATGAATTTCTGACAACAAATCATCAATCTGATTGATGCTCGGCCGCACTTCTATCGGCGGATCCAGCAGGCCGGTGGGACGCACCACCTGTTCCACAAATTCGCCGTGTGTTTTCATCAGTTCGTAGTCGCCGGGCGTGGCAGAGACAAACACCACCTGATTCAGCAAAGATTCAAATTCGTTGAAGTTCAGCGGACGGTTGTCCATCGCCGACGGCAGCCGGAAACCGTATTCTACCAGATTCTGCTTGCGGCTGCGGTCGCCGCCATACATGGCGCCCACTTGAGGAATGGTCACGTGACTTTCATCCACGACCAACAAAAAATCTTCCGGAAAATAATCGAGCAGGCAGAACGGTCGGTCGCCCGGACTGCGGCGGTCGAAAAAGCGGGAATAGTTTTCAATGCCGCTGCAATAACCCAGTTCTCGTATCATTTCCAGATCGAAATTCACGCGCTCTTCCAGCCTTTTGGCTTCGAGGTGTTTGCCCAAAGAATGATAGTAATCCACATGCGCCCGCAGTTCATCCTGTATTTCGTGGATGATAGTAGGTAGTTGATCCCGTGGTGCGATATAGATATTGGCCGGAAAGATGGCGATATCCGTCATGCGCTCGATGCGCTTGCCCGACACAGGATCGAACGATTCCAGTTCTTCCACTTCGTCGCCCCAGAAAGTAATGCGGTAGGCGTAATCGGCATAGGCCAGAAACACTTCGACGGTATCGCCCACCACCCGGAAATTTCCGCGCTGAAAATCGGCAGTGGTACGTGCGTACAGGATGCTCACCATGTCAAACAACAGCGTATTCCGGCTCAGCGTTTGTCCTTTGCTGATGCGTATAATCTGGTTTTTGTACTCGGCCGGGTTACCCAAACCGTAGATACAGGAAACCGAAGCCACTACGATGACATCCCGGCGGCCACTCATCAGGGATGTCGTGGTACTGAGTCGCAGTTTTTCAATTTCCGCATTGATGGAGAGGTCTTTTTCTATATAGGTATCCGTTACGGGAATATAGGCTTCCGGCTGATAATAGTCGTAGTAGGAAACAAAATATTCCACTTTGTTGTCGGGGAAAAACTCCTTGAACTCCGCGTACAATTGAGCCACCAGTGTTTTGTTGTGTGTCAGTACGAGCGTAGGCCGTTGCACTTTTTCAATCACATTCGCCATGGTGAATGTTTTTCCTGAACCCGTGACACCGAGGAGCGTCTGATATTTCTCCAGCTGCAGAATTCCTTCACTCAACTGTTGAATGGCGGTCGGCTGGTCGCCGGCAGGCTGATAGGAAGAATGTATTTGAAACTGCATGGTCAAAAAGTGATTTTACAGGAACAAAGAAGAACAAATAATTTTGTTTTACAATGCTTCATCAAAACTACTTTGAATATCAGAAAAGGAAGAAATAAAATCATTAAAAAAAGAGAAAGGTAATCAATAAATTATAAAACATTCATTATCTTAGATATACTCCCCAAAAATTGGCGTTTTCATGAATACCTTTTACACAGTTTTATCGCTGCTGCCGTGGTTTATACTGGGCTTTCTGTTGATTAAATACATCAGAAACCGGATGGTGGCGCGCAGGAACCTGCGCCGCCATGATTTGCGACTCGCCGCCGATGTGATGGGACTTCATCCTCTGCCTCTGCGATGGCAGCAGGCCAAAATCGCCTTGCGCGGAGAAGAAGATGTGCCCAAATCCACTTTCGGACTGTCCAGTCTGAAGCAATTGTATCCGGGCATCTCGCCCAAGCTTTGGCGCGGAGAGTTTTATGTAAAAAACAAAGTCAT